>NZ_LWEJ01000127.1:0-229 GCF_001635525.1 Alcanivorax sp. HI0007 | reverse complement strand
TATTCGCCTGCACCGCCGACGGCAAGACAGACAAGGACAGGGCGGCAGGTGCCACCAGTAAACGCAAAGACATGAAGGAGATCCCCTGTTGCCGTGCCCACCCGCACGGCCTGGATTCAGCCGCGGAGACACAACAGGGATAACCGGCACCGGACAGTACCGTGACACCCCGCCATCGCCCACCGCGACGCCAAGTTTCACCTTCTGGCCGGTCTCCGGGCTGATGAGC
>NZ_LWEJ01000126.1:0-318 GCF_001635525.1 Alcanivorax sp. HI0007 | reverse complement strand
TCGCGGGTGGCGCAATTTACCACCAGACGGTAGTCATTGTCCCGCTTGTAGGCGATCAGGTCATCGATGACGCCGCCGCTGTCATTGAGCATGGCACTGTGCAGGGCACGGCCCGGGGTGACGCGGTCCACGTCGTTGGCCAGCAGGTGGCGCAGAAAGTCCCGCGCACCGGCCCCGGCAATATCCACCACGGTCATATGGGAGACGTCGAATACGCCGGCGTGCTGGCGCACCGCGNGGTGCTCCTCGATCTGGGAGCCATAGTTGATCGGCATGTCCCAGCCGCCAAAGTCGACCATCTTGCCGCCGGCCGCCAGG
>NZ_LWEJ01000125.1:0-205 GCF_001635525.1 Alcanivorax sp. HI0007 | reverse complement strand
TGTTCCGCACCGCCGTCAACGTGTGGGGGGACAGTGTCGTCACGGTGTTGCTGGCTCGCAGCGAAGGGGAAGAGAAGGTGCTGACGTTGTCAGTGGCCGAAGCAGAGAGAGCGGCGCAGGCGGCAGGCGCCCGCGCCAGCGAGGGTCAGACTGACAGGTGATGGTCGCGGTTGTCCCAGTCACGTTTGATGGCTACCGCCGCACT
>NZ_LWEJ01000124.1:0-225 GCF_001635525.1 Alcanivorax sp. HI0007 | reverse complement strand
TTGTAATCGTTCGGGTGCCACGCTTGTCAGGGCACGCCTCTAAGTTAACACAACAGTTACAAAAACAAATGTTCCCGTTACAAAAGTTGTTGTTACCAGAATAAGCTCGTATCTATCTGTTTTTAATAACTAATATTGTTATTGGAACCACAGTCACAGCCATGAACGCATGTAAACAGGAAAAAAGAATAAGTCTACCTGTTACGCGCGGTAACAAGGTTGGGC
>NZ_LWEJ01000123.1:0-8802 GCF_001635525.1 Alcanivorax sp. HI0007 | reverse complement strand
AATTCTGGGAAAGTATCTGACCAGCAATAACGTCGGCAAAGCCCCATCCCAAACGGTCAATGCTAGCGATAGCGCCATAGTTGAGGTTGCATCATGAATATGGCTGCTGTTGCAATCCATAACCCTCGTCCCAGCGTTACTCCTGATCATGAAGTCATTATCATCGGCGCGGGAATTTCTGGAATTGGTGCGGCAATCCAGCTGCGTGCCGATGGCATCAAAGATATCTTGATCCTTGAGCGAAGCAAGGATGTGGGAGGAACCTGGCGCGACAACCGTTATCCGGGAATCGCTGTCGACATTACCTCGTTTACCTATTCATTTTCCTTCGAACAAAACGCAAATTGGTCTCGCGTTTTTGCGCCGGGAAACGAGCTTTACCAGTATACAAGACAGGTAACAAGCAAGTATGGCATCTACCCACTGATTCGCTTTGGTGTCGAAGTCGCTAGCGCCCGTTTTGATCTCGACAGCCATGTCTGGTTGATCGATCTTACGGATGGCAGGCGACTTAGTGCACGCCATATTGTCTCGGCCTGTGGCGGTTTGATATCACCCAAGATGCCAGATATTGAAGGGCTTGATACGTTCCAGGGCAATGTCATTCACACTGCACGCTGGCCAGATGACCTTGATCTTAGTGACAAGCGAGTAGCGGTAATAGGCACTGGCGCCACTGCAGTGCAACTGATTCCGAAAATTGCCCGCCAGGCTCGTCAACTTGACGTCTACCAGCGCACCCCCATCTGGGTGCTGAAGAAGCCGGATCAGACTCTGCCTGGCTGGCTCAAGGTATTGTTCCGAACCGTACCGGGCTTGCAACGCAGCCTTCGCGGCGCTACCGACACCGTCAGCGAAACCCTGATGGTGCTTTCCGCAATATATTACCGGCAGGCCCCTTGGCTGGTTCGCATGTGTGAAAAGGCGGGCATAAACAACCTGCGCGAACAGCTGCCCAACCGCCAGGACCTGTGGCAAGCACTGACACCGAAATACGGCTTCGGGTGCAAAAGGCCAACGTTTTCCAACGACTATTTCCGAACCTTTGCCCGAAACAACGTTGAGCTTGTCACGACCCCGATCAAGCGTATTACGTCCCGCGGCATCACCACCCAGGACGGCCGCTCACGGCGTATCGATACCTTGATCCTCGCCACCGGTTACAAAACCTTCGAGAAAGGAAATATTCCCTCGTTCGACGTCATCGGCAGCAACAACATCAATTTGGGCGATTTCTGGCATGACTACCGTTACCAGGCCTATGAAGGGTTGACCATTCCGGGCTACCCGAACTTTTACATCATGCTCGGTCCCTATGCCCTTATCGGCACCTCTTACTTCAAGATGGTCGAAGGGAATGCCATCCACCTCTCTCGCTGTATTCGCGAAGCCAACCGACGTGGAGCCAGCCAAGTGGAAATACGTCAGTCCGTCCATGACGCGTATTTCCGCAATATCCAGAAACGCCAGCAAAACACCGTGTTCCTTAACCACAACTGCGCGCTGTCGAACAGTTATTACTTCGACCATCATGGTGACGCGCCAATGCTGCGGCCCTCTACCTCTCTGGAAATGCTGTGGCGAGCCAAGCATTTACCGATGGATCACTACCGGTTCAGTGTACTGGCCGGGCACACTCCCAGCAGACACGACGGCGGGAGACAAGCCTGTGAGCCACATCCCCAGCTGCCAGAGAAGGGCATTCCGGCAAAACAAACAGATAACAATTCTCAGTGACTGTGCCAGAGAAAGTGTGGAGCCTGCTTGTACATGTCACGCCAGCAGAGCTCTCCAGATCCAGTTGACCGTGCGCTTTAGCGCTGCCCAGGAGGCGTTACACCACTCGATAACCCATGCCTGGTCAGCAACAGAACACGGCATCTCGTCATAGACGACGACTGGGCGTCACGCATTAATGTGTGACATTACCGGAGCGCCAGAGCACAACGTCATTACAGTCATGGACACAGACAGCTAAGCCTGAGACCAATATTGGTTGTTTAACCAAACAAACAGAAAATCAGAACAACTCACCATCTATAACCAGAACAGCCCCCTTTAGGAGCCTGAAATGTCTGCAAAAAAAACAAAACGGTTACCTCTCCTTTTCTTCACGTGCACTACAGCATTGCTCTCACCCGGCTTGGCCATTGGCGGTGCTGGCGACGGAGCGAGCACTTATGGGCTAGGCCCAATGAATGCCGGCACTGCCTTGGCATTCAGTCCTTTTGCATCCAACAGCTGGTCGGTGTACTACAACCCGGCCGCCATGGCCCGCTCCCCGGAGGGCGAACTGGGAGTCATTGTGCAGTATGGCGACCAGGAATTACGTGCCAAATCACTGGGAGGAACAGACCCTTTGGAGCGAGAGAATGATATCCTCTCTGACACCAGTTCCGAACTATTATTAATCGGCTTCAAAAGCCGCGTCGCCGGCATTTCCAGCATCGACAAGCCCATTTACTTTGGCCTGAACGTGGGTGTAGACCAATACACATCCAACCTATTGCCCTATCAGGCCAATACCAGCCAGAAAGGGCAGTTTCTACGCTATGAATCTCAGCCACTTTATCTCGCCTTTGGTGGCGCTATCAGCAACGTCCTGAGGGGCGTTGACGTCGGCGCATCAGCACGTCTTACCCTCCAGGCCAAAGCCAACCTGGAAGCAGTTTCAGACCTTGGCGGCAACACAGACTCTGAAAAACTTTCCCTGGAAGCCTCTCCATCCCTATCACCGGCACTAGGTATCAATATCCGCTCTGGAGAAATGTTTTGCGGTACAAGCGAGTGCATGCCTTTTGGAATGGATAAGATGGAGCTGGCTCTTTTCTGGCGGGGGGAAAGTAGCTATGAGGTATCCGTGGATGCCAATGTGGTTGTGCCGGGAGTTATCCCTGAACCAGGCCTGAGCCTAGCGCTTAGTACAATTGATACCTATCAACCTGAAGTTCTCGGCGCAGCCATTTTGCTTCCCGTTGGCAAATTCGAATTGACGGCAGGCATTGAGCAGCACAATTGGTCTGCGCTTGAAAGCGAGTTTGCCGACGATACTATTCGCGATCAGGCTAATCTAGCGTTTGACGACATCACCATTCCCCGAATTGGCGTTAGCTATCAGTGGTCGGAGTCCATGAAACTCTTTGCCGGCGCAGCCCTGGAGGACTCACCTTTAAAATCCAGCCGATCCCAGGACGTTAACTATCTTGACACCGATAAAAAGGTTTTCGGTCTGGGTGCCAGCTACCGTCTGTCCAGCGCGCCAATAATAGATATGCCATTAGAACTCTCCTTCGCTTACCAGTATCAAATGCTGGATGAAGCTGATTTCGAATTGACCTCCATCAACTCTTCCACCGATCCAGCCCCTTATGAAACGGTAAGGGCTGATGGTGAAATAAACGTATTTTCTTCCTCCCTGTCGCTAAAGTTTTAACAACAGGCATGCGATTAATACCAGGAGAAGAGCAATGAATAATAACCCCATCACAATCCACCAGTTTCTGATTAGTCTGGCGGTCGCCATAGCAGCCCTTCTGACCGGGTGCGGTGGCGATCAGGGCGATGTAAGCAATCCCTGGAGCACACCAGAGACATTAATTTTTTCTTACCCTTATCCTGGCCAGACCGAGGTTCCAGCTACCGCGCCAGTAATCCTGCGATTTTCCTCTGCACTTGAGCAAGAGGTTATTGATGACATTGACTCACGCCTACAGCTGGTCAGTGATACTGATGGGAATACCGTCATGGTTGACTATCAGGTGGTAGACAATGGCAGAGGCCTGGCCCTGTATCCTCAATCGCGGCTGGCTCCGGCGGAAGCGTACCATCTGGTTGTCAACGATGATGGCCTTGGAGCCATTGATGATAACTCCGTGGCCCGCGTTCGGTTTCGGACTGCAGGCAGTCAAGCCGGCGCATCGCAAACCATGGGAAGCGGCTCTTTCACCCTGCTTTCAGCCACTCCTCTAGACCAACCGTCATTGCTAGAGCCGATTGATGATGCCAGCCATCCCAACGACATGAGCACCTTCAGGATGTCGTTTAACCAAACGGTTGATCCGACCAGCACAGCATATGGCGAAACCGGATCGGTTCAACTTCGTGACAACCTCGGCAAGTTGGTTCCCGCATCACTATTTTTGCAGGGTCGTTACCTGACACTGGATCCTGACCAGGATCTGAAACCTGTGGAACACACACTAACGATTGCTGGGCTGCGGGCCCAGACTACCGGTGAACAGTTGCCGGAGTACAATCGGACTTTTGTTCCGGAAGCCACTCTTCCCCGTGCTACATCCGTTCTAAAAGTTGGCAGTCTTGGAGCTGAGCAACCTGGACTAGTGTCAACTTTAACCGGCAACCCGATCAATCAGGTGCCAGTACAATCCTTTGTGCTGGGAGATGAATCATTTACCGGGTTGAGCGGGGATCTAGCTGCAGATCTGGCTTTTGCTCCCAACTTTCCTAATGCCGTTCCACTGCGAGTACCCGCTGGTTCCGTACTCCGAGGCACCCCCGTGGACGTCAATATACTGGGCGAAATACCGTCCGGGCTGGAAACCGGTGAAGTCACCATCACGATACTCAGCGACGCTAATGGGTATCTGATCCCGAATCCATTCAGTGATTCCCCATCGGTTCCCCGCTATGCCCTGCTTAATATGGACGCAGCAATGACTGCAGCAGGTCAAGAGCCCAATGCGGCTCTCAGCCAGAACCTGCTTAATGTGCAGGTAGCGGGTTTAGCCGTTGTAAAGGATGGTGTACTAGTACTGGATGCGGTCAGTGTGGTTGAACCTGATGTACTGGGCCTGGAGAAGGCATCCGGTCTGCTCTCATTCCGCATGGAGGCCTATCAAAACCAGCGCCAAGCGCCTGCCCCAAGCCAAGACACTCGACCCTTGCAGCTTCAGTCTTGGGCACCGGGAGAAACGTTCCAACCCAATGCAAGGCCTGGTGACCCCGTTATCCTGAACTTCAACAAACCATTAGACCCAGCTTCGGTGTTCCTTGACGGTGCCGTACAGGTTTCTGTTGATGATGTAGTAAAGACGTACCCAATACGTCACGATGGAGCCACGATCATCATCGGAGGAGATATCCTTCAACACGGAAAAGACGTCGAGGTCACCCTCACCAGCCTGCTCCGAGATACGCAGGGAAACCCGCTCAACCAGGACCAGACACTCAACATCCGCCTACCGGACTTCGTGCTTCCCAATGGCAGCACCAATGAGCTACGTGCACCACTTGTCGCTGCTGTTTTTCCCGGTTACCCCTGTGCGTTAACCGATGTCGATCTTACCGGCGAAAGAGAGACTTGGCGCAATGGCCGATGTGTAGGAGGTAAAAATAGCGACCCGCTCTATCCTGTACCGAATATGTTCAAGGATTTTAGTATTCGAGTCATCTTTAGCCGCAGTATCGACGGCGACACGGTTAATGATCAGACTTTTGTTGTTGAACACTTCGATACCAACAATAACGCATGGGACCCCATCAATGGTCGTCTCAAGGTGCTTGCCCAGCGAATAGAGTTTCTCCCGAACAACCCGTGGCAGATTGGCGAGCTTTATCGCTACACCCTGCACTCCGAGCAAAACTCGCCTGTTTGTGGCACCAATGCCATATGTTCAACCGATGGTGCACCGCTACAAACACGTCAAATCTCTCAGTCCAGTTCCTCAGCCCCAGAGCTTAGAGAAGGAGGTCCAGACCTAACCAATCACTTCGTTGTAACAGGGGAAGAGGACCGGATCACCCGTGTGTCGTTACGCTCTCTGCCGGTTGCGGATGTTAACGCTAATCTTAGTATCGATGACAACGAGCAAGGTGCGGTACCCGATGGTAACGGCGGTGCCATTGCCGATGCCAACTACCTACAGCTTAGGCTAAAAAACAAATCGGGAGTAATAACCCATGCCAACATTGGCTGTGGTATAGGCGACGATTGCCCGGAAAAGAAATTTGCCTTTGTCGGGTCAGGCGCCTTGCAAGCCGGGGTAAGCCAGTATGAGCCGGATGTCACCATCAACCGACGCCTCATCGACAGCGACCCAATGACATCAAATGAAGTCACCGGCGCCGTCATTGCCAAAGTCTTCCCCACTGTTCTCCCAACGACGAGTGTGTTTCTGGAAGCCCGTGCACTGGGATTAATCACAATACCGTTAGACACCGGCCCCCTGGTGCTTCGCTTGGCATATGAAAACAATCAGCCCATTACTGGCTATATCACCCGAACCCCTGATGGCCCCTGGTTTAGCACCACGTTTGATCTCATGGTGGATGCACCAGAACTGGAACCACGACTAATCATTGAACTTGGGCATGACATCCGCAGTAAAAAAATAACCGGAGTCACCTTGGAAGGGCCGTTACGTTTTGTTGACGATGGTCGCCTGATTCTAAAAGTTCGCAACCCTGACTCTCTCGTCATACCAGCCAACATTGATCTGCTTGGCATAGGTTTGGCCGGTGTCGAATTGGAGGTACCGCCCCTCGGCGTAGACCTTACTTTTACCTTCTTGCCGGTAAAAGATTTTTAATATATTCCCCTTGTGCTAACGCACTTTCATGCCCCCTTTATGGGGGCTTTTTTCTGTCCTCACCGTATGCCACACCGCTGAATGATCATCAATATCGTCAAATAGGACTTTTCTTTGTGTAGAAGAAACGCTAATATTTGGTTGTTTGGCCAAATAAATAAATGCCTATAATGATGCATCCTCACGACAGCCTCGCAAGCCTTGCCTATAGCGATTCAAAGCACTCACCGGAATCTGGCAGGGATATACAGTTCCCGGGAAACGGCGGGTTGGTTCTTAGTGCAACCCAGTTCGGGGACCCGAAGTCACCGCAGGTGCTTTTGCTGCATGGCGGCGGACAGACCCGTCATGCCTGGGCGCACACGGCAACAGCTCTGGCCAGATCCGGGTACTGCGCTACCTGCATTGATGCCCGCGGTCATGGTCAAAGCCAGTGGTGCCCTGAAGGGGATTACAGCGGCACCGCGCTGGTATCAGACCTCCGCGCCATCATCCAATCACTTCCCACATCACCTTATATCGTGGGAGCGTCAATGGGCGGACTGACGGCCATGCTTACCCTTGGGGAGGAGCCCCCCTTGCCCTGTCGAGGTCTGGTACTGGTGGATGTGGCCCCACGGCTTGAGACCAAAGGCGTTCGCCGGGTGATTGAGTTCATGCGCCGCCACCCTGACGGTTTCGACTCTCTGGATCAGGTTCAGGATGCCGTGGCTGCCTATAACCCAACACGAAAAGCACAATCAAGCTCACAGGGCTTGCGAAAAAACCTCCGCCAGGACGCTAATGGCCGTCTCCATTGGCACTGGGATCCTGCGTTTCTTGATCATGCGGTAATCCCTGAAGCAAATGAAGGCATGTTCGGCCGAGCGCGACTCAATCTTGCAGCAAGCAAACTCAAATTACCGATATTACTCATCCGCGGCCATCACAGTGATGTACTCAGCGAAGCAGGAGCCCAGGAATTATTAGCCCTCGTGCCACATGCCAAGTACCGAGTAATCCATCAAGCAGGTCATATGGTAGCGGGTGACCGCAACAGTATTTTTACCGGAGCAGTGCTGGACTTTCTTCAGCACCTTGACCCGCAAGGAAATCACATACGCTCCACCGATCGGAGACTTACACCATGAAACATAAACACCTCGACGTGCTGATCATTGGCGCGGGCCTTTCCGGCGTTGGTGCGGCTTGTCACCTAAGCCGCAAGTGCCCAGATCTACGCTATGGCATCCTTGAGCGACGCAAGCGCGTTGGTGGCACCTGGGATTTATTTCGCTATCCCGGCATCCGTTCGGACTCCGATATGTTCACACTCGGCTATAACTTTCGGCCTTGGACAGACACCAAGATGCTTGCCGATGGCCCCTCTATTCGCAATTACATCGAAGAAACCGCTGAGCATCATCAGGTCCACAAGAAAATTCATTTTGGCCTGAAAGTCACTGCCGAGGACTGGAGCAGCGAATTCAATCGCTGGACGGTTACCGCGTTGAACGAGGAAACCGGTGAAGAAGAAGTTTTCACCGCTGGGTTTGTCCTCAACTGTACCGGTTATTATAACTATGACGCCGGCTACACACCGAAAATTCCTGGAATCAATCGCTTTGGCGGCGAGGTAATTCACCCGCAGCACTGGCCAGATAACTACGACTATACGGGTAAGCGAGTTGTCGTGATCGGCAGCGGCGCCACCGCCGTAACACTGGTGCCCGCGATGACCGACCGCGCTGCGCATGTCACCATGTTACAGCGCTCCCCTACTTATGTTGCCTCCGTCCCTGAGCAAGATCTCATCTCGAAAAACCTGCGCCGAGTACTGCCAGAAATGCTTGTTTACCGCATGGCGCGCACACGCAATATCCTGCTGCAGAGAACCGTATTTAACCTATCGATTCGTAAGCCCAAAGCGATCCGCAGATTACTGCTGGCCGCTGCTCGCAAACAACTGGGGCCGGATATCGACATGAAGCATTTTCAACCTCACTACAACCCATGGGAGGAACGAATGTGCGCAGTTCCCAAGGGGGATCTGTTCAAGGTGCTTCGTGAAGGCAAGGCTTCCGTGGTGACGGATCATATAAAAAATGTCACCAAAACCGGTATAAAACTGGAATCTGGGGATTGGATACCTGCCGATATTATCGTCACAGCTACCGGTCTGGATTTGCAAATGTTGGGCGGCGCAGAGCTACGTGTTGATGGTACGCACGTCAATCTCTCAAACACCATGATGTACAAAGGCTTAATGCTGGAA
>NZ_LWEJ01000122.1:0-44880 GCF_001635525.1 Alcanivorax sp. HI0007 | reverse complement strand
ATCAAGGCCCGCTTTATAAAACGTAAAACCATTGGTGAACTCTTTATCCATTTGCAATAGCGCCTGACCAGACACATTAGACATTTCTTTGTCAGCCATCTCAGTCATTGCACTAACCGGTAAAGCGACACCCAACAAAACAGTTGACATGCAAAACACTAACGCCATCCATGCTTTTTCTGAATAAATTCGCGAGAATAAAAAAATACTACTCATTTTAGAGAAGCTCAGAAGATAAACGTAAAATATATTTTTCATGACAAAAAAGATTCTCTGAATCAGGGTCCATAGAGAGGCTAGAGAGTTAATGGCGAAATTTATTGTTATTCTCTGGTTGCTCATCATTTTGCCTGCTCTGTTGTCTTGTATGACAGCTCCACACACAGTCGGTTTACAGTGCTTACGGAGAGAACGGCACTGCTGCGCTTTGTGGCTCCAGCGTGATACTAGAGTGAATCTGCGCTGAAGGAATGACCATACGACCGAGTTTGGCGTCACCTAGCATAATGCTGTCGATAATTACAGGTTGCCCTGCATTAGCACTAGAAATACCTGGAGCCGTTTCTAGGACGCTGCTCAGGTGGTCGGTCGCCGCATACCCAACTTTTATATTATTGGCGATTATCATTTTGGGCTCAGGGCTCATTGCTCTTTCACTAGTCCCAACGATATCTACTCTTCCCTCAGTAAAGGCCAGGTCGCCCGTAATATTGGCAAGCTTTATTGCTGCTTGCGGCTGACTTGGTTCAGCAATAGACAAGTAACTACCGCAATTCGAATCACCCTGTGAACCACAGTTAGCCACGTCCGTGGTAGCACCCAACATTCCGTCACTATGGGTGGTCCCGAGACTCAATGCACCACTAAAGCCCAAATAATTGTTGCCAGCGGTAGAGGCAGGATCAGACGGGGAAAATCGCAGGTTAACCAACCCTTCCAAATTCATGTCCAGATTCGCACCGTTAACAGTCTGTGCTCGGGAGGTGCTATCAGGATCGTAGTCGGGATGGCCTGGCAGCAGCCCCCCACCAAAGGTCGCACGATAGTTGAACCGTGCTTCTGGGGAGAAAATATCGACGCCGCCAGAATAGTAATCGCTTCCATTCTGCGGTTTTACCCAAATTCGGGTATCGTTACCCGCCACGACAAAACTGGAACTCATAAAACCGATGCCCATGCTGGCATCAGTATCAGCTATCATTAGATGTGTGCCGTGGTCCCAATTCTGGGTCTGAAGCTCATTACTTGCATCAAGCGTTTGCGATTTCAGTAAAATGTCCGCAATGATTCCATCCCCGCCAACATATGATGCTGATCCAGAATCATAACGAGTGCCACCAGGATATAAATAAAAATTGGCATCAATATTGGCCAGCGAGTAGATGAGGCCCCAGTCGAATTCCCGGGTATTTACTGTTTCTCCATCTGACTGTCGCTCTAGTAGGCGAACCTTACGAGAGTAGGCTTGGAGCTGGCCATCGCGAACCATAATGGCGAGAGCTCCTGAATCACCTTCATGACTGAAGCCATAATAATCACCGATGCGACCTGGCTGAATATTCATGAACTGACCGCCCGCGCTATCACATCCTGCAGCCTGAAAATTTGTGCCATGCCCCCAGCAAAGCCCACCAGGTCCCTGCCCTGCACCATTAATTACATCTATTGCGATCAATGGAAAATAATGGGCGGAGGGTTTTCGCTCTGTCCGCTCCCCCCACATGGTCCAATCGCCAAGCTCAAAGTTCACCCGGGACTGGTCTGCGCTTGCAACGTCAGCAGTTTCGCCAAGCCTCCAGCGAAATTCATTTTCTGCGGACAGGAAGCTGTTCGCGGCGATATCGTCGAGATTCACATAGTCCCACTGTGAGCTAAAACGCAGCCCTTCTGAGGTCACAGCACTGGCACCATATGGGTCAAACACACCGACCGTTGCCCCTTGCCAAACACCACCGGGCATCCACTTAAGCTCAGCATCGCGAATGCTACCCAGGAAGCCAAAATGCATTATTCCACGAGCATTATTGGTAACACGGAATTCTTCAGCTCCGACTTTCTGGCCATATATTAAATCGAAGTCCAGCGCCAGGTTGATCAGATCTGACGCTTGAATATTGGACGAAGTAGGGACCTCAGATGACGGGCCGGACACAGCGTTCGGGTTATAAGGGTGGCCTGCACGATGGACGATTCCTTGATTATCGACACCAAGAATACCCTCTGGAATCTCCCAGCGCAGAGCAAAGTCATGCATCGCTATCCAGGGATTAGTGTCGTCACCTTGGCGGTAGAATAAATCTGCATCACGGATTTCACCTAACAGCGAGGCTTTGTTGTAACCCATGCTGAAAATACCGCTGTTTACTAGATCGATCCCACCTTCAAAGTCGAAGGCAAATGCTCCCATGGAACGTGAATTACTTGCGGAGGGAATAGTTATTGAGTCTGCCTGCACGCGAACACGACTATCAGTGTGCAGGCCAAGACCCAATAAGGGAGCGCCATCAGCGTCTGCACCAGCATCAACAGTGAAAGTAGCGGCAGCAGGAGCAGCTCCTACCATGGTGCCATCTGCCCCGACTCCATCAAGATTGATTGTATTCAGGCTTATCTCAGCCGCATCCGGTTGCCACTTAACAGCGTCTGCATTCCAACCTTCAGTCGCTTCCAGATTGATCGTCAGACCATCCTTACCGGAAACGCCCGCCAAATCTCTGTCATCAAGAGCCTGCATAGCTACCGCGGGGAAAGTCGCAACAACCAGTGAAAATGGCAGCGCTCTAGTGAGTAGTGGGCTAGCCACTGAAAGAGAAACGCTTTGTATTGTTATTCTGCGTTTTTTCATGGTTTAGAAGCCGTACATATAGAAGTTACCGCCGATAGCAATACCAGCCTGATGACTATTATTGTCTGCAATTTCAAACCCTAAAAAGGACCCGAAATTGTTTGCCTGCCAACCGGGAGCTGCTATCCATGTTTCCCCAATCTCAGGCTCATTGTATTCAACAGCGAGTCCTTGAACATAAACACCCAAGCGGACATCATTGTAGCCTTGGCTAGTGCCAGGTTGCCCTGCAACGCCTGGTGTATATACACCACCACTTTCTGGGTATTGAGCTCGAACAGCAGGCGAGTTATCAATCCACGACGTTGTGCAGTCACCGAAGAGGCAATCCCCTGCCTCATTACGAAACTTGTCATCATTAAAGCTTATCGCTTTGTTAGCTGCACTAACCCCGTTTTCTGTCACTTGATCTCCGCCAAGAAATGCAGCATCTAGACTCAAACGATTCATTTCCAGTGAGGCATGCCCATTCTTGAATACCAACCATCCAAAATCACGATTTTCGAGCTGCAGGGCAAGTCGACAGTTTAAACTGGCTAAACCAGTACAATCAGCGTTAGCCGAACCAATATCTTCATCGTTTGTAACTTCATGAGGCGGCCTACTGTTGTAGTAGTATTGCAAGCTAATGAGTACGCCTTCCTGACCCGTGACACCGCCCATTTCTGTATCATCCATAGGTTCAAGCGCAAAGGCCGAGCCTATATTTAAAAACATCATTACAAGACAAAAAAACACGAAACCTCGCAGCGGTAAAAGCAACGGGAGCCCAAGTGGTTTTCTAACGCAACTCGTCATAACCCAGCCCCCAAAGTAGTGATTTTCATATGGTTGATGCGCATGCCTTCAATCCTGGAGATCCCAAGATTAGTGACAGTATCAGGGGTCACTGTTCCTGAGCCGATGCCGGTGCCGCCACTAACAAAGTAAATGCCGTTATCAGTAGATTGTGCACCCGGCACTGCAAAGCCCTCAGTAGACCCTGGGTTGTCAAAACGGGTGAAGTCTCCCCAGCGAACATAGCCACGCGTATCTTTGTTGGGATTCTGAATTTCTCCGCTAACAATATTGCAAGGGCCATCGCAATAAAAATCTTCATAAACTGCAGCGATATTGGGAATTCGGGTCAGCTCGATAACAAAGTTACCGCGCTCGCTACCGGTGCGCACGGCATCCAGGGTGAGAGCTTGATAATGCAGTTGGCCTAGCGGCAGATAAGCATCAACATTTTTGAAGTACATGCCTTCGTTGTCTTCGAAGTTGGGCACCCAATGCAGGCGGTCTTCAGAGTCAGCTTGCTGGCGAACAGAGAAACGAAAATCGCCTGAGAGAGCACTTTCGTAGGTGATGCCGAATGTGTTGGAATCTGCCCAAGGGTAAAGCGCCGAGTCCATACCGGTGGTACGCATCAGGCGCAGGCGGGCAGGTCTGCCGGCCGCAGTAACCGGTTTACCGTGGATTATGGTCTGGCTCTGAAGGAAATCGGCACCACCAACGTTATAGCTATTGTTCAGAGCGCCATCGGCCGGATTGTTATTTAATCGATCCACCTCAAGCTCACCCCAGAAAGACCAGCGCCAGCGGTCAGTATCGCTGGGGCCTATCAACTCCATCACGGTAGGCATATTTGCTGGGGTACTGAGATAAGCGCCCGAATAGTCATAGCCCTCGTATTGGTAGGCACGCAGCAGGTAGGGGTCGTAAATGGAGGCAAAGGCACCGATTCCCCCACCATTGTCCGTACCCATTGGACAAGCCAGGTAATCATTACCGAAAGCACCGCCGGAGCCGCAGCCTGAACCATGCCAATCCATACCGGCGATTTGCTCCCCATTGGTAATTGAAAGGCCGTAGTAACGGGCATCACCCCGTTCCCAATCTGCACCCTGTGCCTGAGTGCCCGTGAGTTCTATATAGCTGGTAGGGGCAAAGCGGAAACTGAAGTCATCCATGGCAAATGCCAGACCCGTGCCCTGAACTTCGGACATTGAGTCATCGCTCATTTCTTGAAGAGCCATTGCCTGGGAAGCGCCGAGGGTGAGGGCCGCTCCCAGCAGCATGTGGGAAAGGGAGTTGTTGCGCCGCACTGTGACCTCTGTCTTGTTGTTATCAGTCTGGCCATGAAGGGTCTTTGGGCAGGACTGGTTACTTATGCCACAAGGTTACACAGGCTGTTAACGTGTCACAACATGTGTTAACAGAAACACTACACGATGTCAGATTTAAAATTTAATGAATTTCAACAAGTTGAAACCTGTATACACCGAGTTTACTCAGCATATAAATATTCGTGCGCCAGGAATTCACTCCGCCTGTTACAAATATGCACACTTTGGGGGGAGATTGTGGATGCTGAATCGCATCAAGGGGCGTCACTAACTATGCGGATGAGGTGCGGAGTTGGGCGGTTCGCCATGCAAGCATGGCCCCAACAGAAAATTCGGGGGTTGCGTCGGGCTGACGAAATGCTCCGACTGTACTGCCGAGCTCTTACAAAGCCAGCATGCTCATGAAGTCATTGACCGGCATAGTTTCAAGCCCATCACGGTCCTGGCAGCGTTCCAGGATTTTCTCTGATCGCGCCAAGGGGAAGCAGGTAAGCAGGTTACGACGGAATTTGCTTTCCAGAACAGGGATCCCCTCCTCCCTGCGACGGCGGTGTCCAATGGGATATTCCACCGCCACCTTGTCCGTGCGGGAACCATCCTTGAATACTATCTGGATGGCATTGGCGATGGACCGCTTATCAGGGTCGTGATAATCCGACGAATACTGTTTGTCTTCCCGGACGATCATTTTGTCGCGCAGGGTGTCGATCCTGGGGTGGCTAGCATGGAAGTCATCCTCGTAGTGTTCGGCAGTCAGTTCACCGAATATGAGGGGTACGGCGACCATGTATTGCAGACAGTGGTCTCTGTCCGCCGGATTGGCCAACTTGCCATCCTTGGAGATGATACGAATAGCGGAATCGTGGGTGGTAAGCTCGATCCTGTCGATTTCGTCGAGACGATCCTTTACCTGAGGGTGCAGGGTCACCGCCGCTTCACAGGCCGTCTGGGCATGGAACTCTGCCGGGAAACTGAGTTTGAAGAGAATATTCTCCATGACATAGGAGCCATACTCTCGCTGAAAGCGGAATCTGCGCTCTGCCTCGGGTTTGATCTGCTGATCCTTGTTGGTCTTGGAAAACAGTACGTCGTAGAAGCCCCACTGCTTGGCCGTCAGCGCACCGGGGATCCCCATCTCCCCTCTCAGCGCGATATCGGCCAGCCGTACGGCCCGGCTGGTGGCATCGCCGGCAGCCCAGGATTTTCGTGAACCCGCATTGGGGGCATGGCGGTAGGTACGTAGAGACTGACCATCAACCCATGCATGGGAAATGGCGGAAAGCAGCTGTTCGCGATTGGCACCCATCATTTTTGCTGCCACGGCCGTGGACGCCACTTTCACCAGCACCACATGGTCGAGCCCTACCCTGTTGAAGGAATTCTCCAGTGCCAGTACGCCCTGGATTTCATGGGCCCGAATCATTGCATCCAGCACATCCTTCATGGCCAGCGGCGCCCTGCCCTGTGCCACCTTCTTCTGGGATAGGTGGTCTGCCAGCGCCAGGATAGCTCCCAGGTTATCCGATGGATGCCCCCACTCTGCTGCCAGCCAGGTGTCGTTATAGTCCAGCCAGCGGACAATGCAGCCGATGTCCCAGGCAGCTTTGACTGGGTCAAGACGGTGTGAGGTGCCAGGTACGCGGGCAGGATGGGGAACCAGGGTGCCCTCCACCAGGGGGCCCAGGTGTTTGGTGCACTCGGGAAAGCGCAACGCCAGCAGGCCACAGCCCAGGGTGTCCATCAGGCAATGACGCGCCGTATCCCAGGCTTCTTGCGAATCAATGCGGTAATTCAACACATAGTCCGCAATGGCCTGAATTTCCGGGTCATAGTCCGGGCGTTCGTTACTATCCACATTGCTGGGCATGGTGACGCCTCCCCGTTGATGGGTTGGCCTTCAGGGTCGCCCCGGGGTGACAGAGGGTCAAGGCTTGAAAGAGATTAAATGGGTGGGTATTCGCCTTGCGAGCAAGGCTCCAACGGCAGAACAAATCGCTGGAGCTTTACTCGCAAGGTAAATCGGCAGAGCCAATCAGAAGCAATCGCCGGGGACCCGTACCCAGCCTTCCATCAGCACCCGTGCACTACGGCTCATGCTGGCTTTAGTGGCAGTCCACTGGCCGTTCACTTGCTGGGCGCCGGCACCGACGCGCAGGGTGCCGGAGGGGTGGCCGAAGGTTACGCTGTCACGTTCGCCGCCACCGGCGGCCAGGTTAACCAGGGTGCCCGGCACCGCCGAGGCACTGGCGATGGCCACGGCGGCGGTGCCCATCATGGCGTGGTGCAGCTTGCCCATGGACAAGGCCCGCACCAGCAGGTCCACCTCCCCTTCTCCGATTTGCTTGCCACTGGATGCGGTATACGCCTTCGGTTTTGCCACAAAAGCAATTTTGGGGGTGTGCTGGCGGGCTTCCGCTTCCTCGATATTCTCGATCAGTCCCATGCGCACGGCACCGTAAGCGCGAATGGTCTCGAATCTCTGCAGCGCGTCCTTGTTTTCGTTGATATCCCCTTGCAGCTCGGTACCGGTGTAGCCGATATCTTCTGCGTTCACGAAAACCGTAGGAATGCCAGCATTGATCATAGTCGCCGGAAAGGTGCCGACGCCGGGGACTTCCAGCTCATCAACCACATTGCCCGTGGGGAACATGGCACCGTCGCCATCCGCCGGATCCATGAAATCCACCTGTACCTCCGCGGCCGGGAAGGTCACCCCGTCCAGCTCGAAGTCACCGGTTTCCTGGACTTCCCCGTTGGTGATCGGTACGTGGGCGATGATGGTTTTCTGGATATTCACCTGCCAGATGCGCACCACCGCGATGCCATTTTCAGGAATGCGTTCGGCAGCTACCAGTCCATTATTGATGGCAAAAGCCCCTACCGCCGCGGTCAGGTTGCCGCAATTGCCGCTCCAGTCAATAAAGGGCTTGTCGATGGAGACCTGACCGAACAGGTAATCCACGTCATGATCGGCGCTCTCGCTCTTGGCCAGAATCACTGTTTTGCTGGTGCTGGATGTGGCACCACCCATGCCGTCGGTGTGTTTGCCGTAGGGGTCCGGGCTACCGATCACTCGCAGCAACAGTTTGTCACGGGCCTCGCCTGGGACCTGGGCCACCTCCGGCAGATCCGTGAGGCTGAAGAACACGCCTTTGCTGGTGCCCCCACGCATGTAGGTGGCGGGGACTTTGATTTGAGGTGCATGAGTCATGCGTTTTCTCCTTCAAAAAACCCCGATGAGCGAAGCCATCGGGGTTTCAGATTCTTCGCCTTGCGAACAAGGCTCCAACCAATTTCGCTGAAGCCTTGCTCACATTAACGAACGACTTAACTCGCCTCTGCCATGAAGTCCTTGGCGAACTTCTGCAGGATGCCGCCGGCGGAATACACGGAGACTTCCTCGGCAGTATCCAGGCGGCACTTGACCGGTACGCGTTCCACATCGCCATTCGCACGGTGGATCACCAGGGTCATGGTGGACCCGGGCGCGCGCTCCCCTTCCACGTCGAAGATCTCTGTGCCATCCAGACCCAGGGTCTTGCGGGTAGTGCCTTCTTCAAACTGCAGAGGCATGACACCCATGCCGATGAGGTTGGTACGGTGGATGCGTTCGAAACCTTCGGCAACGATGGCTTCCACACCCGCCAGAGCCACACCTTTGGCCGCCCAGTCACGGGATGAACCCTGGCCGTAGTCGGCGCCGGCGATAATGATCAGCGGCTGTTTGCGGTCCATGTAGGTCTCAATGGCTTCCCACATGCGCTTCACTTCGCCTTCCGGCTCAACCCGGGCCAGGGAGCCCTGGATCACATTGCCCTGCTCGTCCTTGACCATCTCGTTGAACAGCTTCGGGTTGGCAAGGGTGGCGCGCTGGGCCGTCAGGTGATCGCCACGGTGCGTGGCGTAGGAGTTAAAGTCTTCCTCCGGCAGGCCCATCTTGTGCAAGTAGGCACCGGCAGCGCTGTCCAGCAGGATGGCGTTGGAGGGCGACAAATGGTCAGTGGTGATATTGTCCGGCAGGATCGCCAGTGGACGCATGCCTTTCAGGGCACGGGCCTCGGCCATGGTGCCTTCCCAGTACGGCGGACGGCGGATGTAGGTGCTCTGCGGGCGCCAGTCGTATAGCGGGCTGGCTGCGCGTGCGCCGTCGCCTTTCTTCTCGAACATGGGGATGTAGGTCTTGCGGAACTGATCCGGCTTTACGGATGCCTTGACGATGGCATCGATTTCCTCGTCAGCCGGCCAGATATCCTTGAGCATGATCGGATTACCATCCTGGTCATGGCCCAGCACATCCTTCTCGATATCGAAACGGATGGTACCGGCAATGGCGTAGGCCACCACCAGCGGCGGCGAAGCCAGGAAGGCCTGCTTGGCGTAGGGGTGGATACGTCCATCGAAGTTCCGGTTACCGGACAGTACTGCAGTGGCGTACAGGTCGCGATCAATCACTTCTTTCTGGATTTTGGGATCCAGCGCGCCACTCATGCCGTTACAGGTGGTGCAGGCAAACGCCACCACATCAAAGCCCAGCTGCTGCAGTTCCGGCAGCAGGTCCGCTTCTTCCAGGTACATCTTGACGGTCTTGGAGCCCGGCGCCAGGGAGGATTTCACCCAGGGCTTGCGGATCAGGCCCAGCTTGTTGGCGTTGCGGGCAATCAGGCCGGCAGCGATCATGTTGCGGGGGTTACTGGTGTTGGTGCAGCTGGTGATGGCAGCAATGATCACCGCGCCATCGGGCATTTCACCTTCTTTCTCTTCCCACTTGCCGGAGATGCCACGATTGGCCAGTTCAGAGGCCGGCAGCAAGGCATGAGGGTTGGAAGGGCCTGCCAGGTTGCGGCCAACGCTGGTCATGTCGAACTTGAGAACACGCTCGTATTCGGCAGTCTTCAGGCTGTCCGCCCACAGACCGGTGGCCTTGGCATAGGTTTCCACCAGCGACACCTGCTTGTCTTCCCGGCCGGTGAGTTTCAGGTATTCCAGGGTGTTATCGTCAATGAAGAACATGCCGGCAGTGGCGCCATATTCCGGCGTCATGTTGGCGATGGTGGCACGATCGCCCACGGACAGGCTGTCAGCGCCTTCGCCAAAGAATTCCAGGTAGGCACCGACAACACGCTCGCGGCGCAGGAACTCGGTGATCGCCAGTACCAGGTCAGTACCGTTAATGCCGGGACGCAGTTTGCCCGTGAGCTCCACGCCGACGATGTCAGGCAGACGCATCATGGACGGGTTGCCCAGCATCACGTTCTCGGCCTCGAGACCACCGACACCAACAGAAATTACGCCGAGCGCATCCACCATGGGCGTATGGCTGTCGGTACCGACACAGGTATCCGGGTAGGCAACACCATCGCGCACCTGGACCACCGGCGACATTTTCTCCAGGTTGATCTGGTGCATGATGCCATTACCCGGCGGAATCACGTCCACGTTATCAAAGGCGGTCTTGGTCCAGTTGATGAAGTGGAAACGGTCTTCGTTGCGGCGCTCTTCCACCGCCCGGTTTTTCTCGAAGGCATTATCTTCAAAGCCCGGGTGTTCCACAGCCAGGGAGTGGTCGACGATCAGCTGGGTTGGTACCACCGGGTTAACCTTGGACGGATCACCGCCCTGCTCGGCGATGGTGTCGCGCAAGCCGGCCAGATCCACCAATGCGGTCTGGCCCAGGATGTCGTGACAGACAACCCGGGCCGGATA
This sequence comes from Alcanivorax sp. HI0007, assembly GCF_001635525.1. Classification (NCBI taxonomy): domain Bacteria; kingdom Pseudomonadati; phylum Pseudomonadota; class Gammaproteobacteria; order Oceanospirillales; family Alcanivoracaceae; genus Alcanivorax; species Alcanivorax sp. HI0007. The sequence continues at coordinate 34,224 of NZ_LWEJ01000122.1, read as the reverse complement.
CCAGGGGAAATCCAGGTCGCGTTTACGCTCGATCAGCTGCTTCAGCGAGTCGGTCAATGCTTCCGGCGCACAGCGGCGAACCAGCTGTTCGGCGAGAATCCGTGAAGTGTACGGCAGTTTGTCGTAGGCCCCAGGCTGGATCGCATCGACGGCCGCACGGGTGTCGAAATACTCCAGCTCGGTGCCGGGAAGGGCTTTGCGGTATTCGGTGTTCATAGCCTGGGACTCTTTAGTCAATCCTGGGGACGTCTTACAGTCGCACGTCAGACGCTTTAAACAATTTCTGTTGCGCTCAAATGGGTAACGAATGGTGACAATCAAGCCACCTCGATCCGCATCGGCTTGAACGCCGGGCGTCCGACATCAGACGCCCGGCGCGGTCAATCAGCCGCGCTCGGCGATCGGGGTTACCTTGCGCAGTTCCGGACCGGTGTACTCCGCACTGGGACGGATGATGCGGTTATCGGCACGCTGCTCGAACACGTGGGCGGCCCAGCCAGTCAGACGGCTCATCACGAAGATCGGGGTGAACAGTTTGGTGGGAATGCCCATGAAGTGATACGCAGATGCATGGAAGAAATCCGCGTTGCAGAACAGTTTCTTCTCGCGCCACATTACTTCTTCACAACGCACGGATACCGGATACAGCACCGTATCGCCCACATCCTTGGCCAGCTTTTCGGACCATTGCTTGATGATGGCATTCCGCGGATCGGATTCGGTGTAGATCGCGTGGCCGAAGCCCATGATCTTTTCCTTGCGCTCCAGCATGCCCATCATTTCTTTCTCGGCATGCTCCGCATCGGAAAACTTCTCGATCATGTCCATGGCCGCTTCGTTGGCGCCGCCATGCAAGGGCCCCCGCAAGGAACCGATGGCTCCGGTGACACAGCTGTGCAAATCGCTCAGGGTGGATGCACAAACACGGGCAGTGAAGGTAGACGCGTTGAACTCATGCTCTGCATAGAGAATCAGAGATACGTTCATTACCCGCTCGTGCAGCTCGTTGGGCTTTTCGCCGCGCAGAAGATGCAGGAAGTGGGCGCCAATGGATTCGTCGTCAGTTTCCGGATCGATTTTCACGCCATCGTGGCTGAAACGGTACCAGTAGCAGATGATGCTGGGGAAAGCGGCCAGCAGACGGTCGGTGGCATCTTCCTGCTGACTGAAATCGGTTTCCGTTTCCAGATTACCCAGCATGGAGCAGCCGGTGCGCATCACATCCATGGGGTGCGCATCCTTGGGGATTTGCTCCAGGACAGTTTTCAGCGCATCAGGCAGACCGCGCAGGCTTTTCAACTTGGCCTTGTAGGTGGCCAGCTGGTCCTGGGTAGGCAGCTCCCCTTTCAGGATCAGGTGTGCCACTTCCTCGAACTCGCAGTTCTCGGCAAGGTCTTTCACATCATAACCTCGGTAGGTCAGCCCCGAGCCACTCTTGCCAACGGTGGAGAGTGCGGTTTTACCTGCTACCTGGCCACGCAGGCCTGCGCCACCGAGTTTTTTGCCTTCTGCCATTGTTTATCTCCTTGTGAAACTCATTTTCAGCAATACGAATTCTGCTCTGTGGGAACGTCTTTCAAGCCGCTCCCAGATAAAATCTCTCAGCCCTTGCCTTTGGCGAAGAGGGCATCCAGCTTCTGTTCGTAATCGTGGTAGTTCAGGAAATCGTACAGTTCCATACGTGTCTGCATGATGTCTACCACATCCCTCTGATGACCCTGCTCGCGGATGCTCTGGTACACCTTCAACGCCGCCTGGTTCATGGCACGGAACGCACTCAGCGGATACAGGATCATGTCGGCGCCAGCCTCTGCCAGCTCTTCGCGGGTGAAGAGTGGCGTCGCACCAAATTCAGTGATATTGGCCAACAGCGGCACATCCCCAAGCCCTTTCTTGAAGGCCTTGTAATCTTCCAGGGTGTGCACAGCCTCAGCAAAGATGCCGTCTGCTCCGGCATCAATACAGGCTCTGGAACGCTCGATGGCCGCCTCCAGGCCATCTTTCTGGAAGGCGTCGGTACGGGCAATGATGAAGAAATCATCATCGGTCTTGCCGTCTACGGCCGCCTTGACCCGGTCAACCATTTCCTCCTGGGAAACAATTTCCTTGTTCGGACGGTGCCCACAACGCTTCTGCGCCACCTGGTCTTCCAGATGCACCGCGCCAGCGCCGGCCTTGATCATTTCCTTGACGGTACGGGAGATATTGAACGCCCCACCCCAACCGGTATCGATATCGACCAGCAGCGGGGTTTCCACGGCACTTGAGATGCGGCGCACGTCTTCCAGCACGTCGTTCATGCTGGTCATGCCCAGGTCCGGCAGGCCATAGCTGGCATTGGCCACTCCGCCACCAGACAGATAGATCGCCCGGTACCCGGTCTGTTCTGCCATCATTGCCGCGTAGGCGTTGATGGTGCCCATGACTTGCAACGGTTTTTCTTCGGCCAACGCCTTGCGGAAACGGCCCCCGGCGGTCAGTTTACTCATACTCAATCTCCTCGTTATGTGCCTCAGGAGCTTGCCAGCATGCGAACCGGGTTCGCCACGCGAGCATGGCTCCTACGGGGTATCTGGCGATGTGGTGTACTGGTTTTCGATATTCTTGCGGGCACTGCTGATATGGCGACGCATTAACAGCTCGGCCATTTCCGCATCCCGGGCCTCGATCGCTTCCACGATACGACGATGTTCATTAAGGGCTTTCTGGGGCCGATTGGCCACGGTGCTGAACTGATAGCGATACATACGCACCAAGTGGTAGAGCTCACCGATCAGTAACTGGCTGAGCGTGGCATTGTGGCTGCCCTGAATAATGCGGTAGTGAAAGTCCAGATCCCCTTCGCGCTGGAAATAGGCCACATCCTCACGCAGATCCTGCTGCTGCTCATGCTGGGCCAGCACATCATAGAGGCCGCGGACTTCCTCGGCAGTCATATGCTCGGCGGCGAGCCGGGCGGCCATGCCTTCCAGAGCTTCACGCACATGGTAGATTTCGATCAGGTCACTGACACTAAGAGAGGCCACGCGAGTCCCCACATGCACCACTCTTTCAAGCAATTTGCGGGATTCCAGGCGGCGTATCGCTTCACGGAGGGGGCCACGACTGACGCCATAGCGGCTGGCCAGCTCGGTTTCGCTGACCTTGGAACCAGGCAGTATCTCCCCGCGCACGATATCGTCCTGGAGCCGGGCAAAGACCCGGTCTGCCAGTGTTCGTGCACGACTATCTGAAAGTGAGCCTGGGGAAGCTATAGACATAAAACAGCCCGATTGTTGACAATCTGAACAACCGGGCTGGACTTTACGCCCCTAAACAGGATGTTTCAAGGGGCATTGTTGACAATTAGCGTTAAGTCTAAGGAGCCATTGGGTCACAGTCAGGATCGCCAGGCGCACCCTTAAAAAATTGCACTGCGCCGCTGCGCAACGCATTGAACCGTCGCGCCTCAGGATCGCTGGGCTCCCCTTCCCCGAAACCCGCGAGAACGATGCGCGGCAAAAAAGTCTCCTCTACCCAACGAGCACGAAGGCCAGTCTCGAAGTTTTCATCAGAAAGTCGGTAAAGGGGGCCACAATCATCAGCACCCGCTGTCAGATCAACACGCCCTTCAATAGTCGCATTAAAATGCGGGGTGTCGGCTCGTTGATCCAAACCAGGGGCCAACCGAATGGAAAGATTGGCGCTTTTGGGGTCGTCAAAACTTCGGGTGACAAGGCCAACAGCATAGGTGTTTCCGCAGGCGCCAGCGGCACCAGTGGTTACCAGTCCGTCAGAAGTAATCCTCAAACAAAATTCGCCGATATCATTTTCATCCTTCCGCACACGTTCACGGCTTACCGTCTCTCCGCCCAGTGTCTCGGGATAATTACCATTATTATTGCTGATTTCTTCATTCTCATCCGTGTCTTCGTTCGGGTCGATAATATCCATACAGACGCCGGCGTCATCATCATCACCAAGGTCGTCATTAACGCAGGCTCGCATCAAACGGATCGTGTAATCACCGACTAACTCAGCAGCAATATCAGGCTTCGCCTGAACAAAACCGGTTTTGGTAGCCCGGAAAGGAAGCGGCTCACCAGTCAATTGCTCATCAAGCAACTTGCCGGTTATTTTCCCTTTTTCTGCCTCTTCCAGTTCCGAACCAGCACCGGGAAAGTCCAGCCGGAAATCGCTATTACCCTGGATCTCCACACCGGCATAAAGGCTTGAGCCAAGGAAACGGCCGGAAACCTGGGCATCGGTATTGTTGTCCGCAGCTTCACCAATGCCCGCACTAAGGAGATTGACCGACAGTGTGTCGTCGCTTTGATTCTGAAGTTCAAGAAGCGCGGATAATCCAGCAGTGGAGCTGAAGCCCAGGTAATCCAGTACCTCATTACCTCCCTCTGAGGCCCGCACACCCAAACCGCCACCGAGAATATCGCCATCAGGGAGAACCAATGCATTGAGAGTAAAGGATACCGTCGAGCCATCCTCTCCACCAAAATCACACCCCTCAAGAATGATGCACTCCCCAGCAATTTCAAAGGCATAGAGGCCGGCGCGGGTGCGGTTATTCCCCTCAACAAGGCGAGCCTCGTAATTGCCGGTATCGTTGGCAAACCCATCCACGGGGGTTTCACCGTTTACCCGGTCAATAAAGCCCTGCCAAGCAGCCTTGAAATCGTCAAAATCGCTGTAGTCAAAACCATTGTCTGCGGCAAGTTCAGGTTGCGCATCAAGAATGGTGTTGGGATCACCGGGGTCGGCAGGCAGAGCCTGGTCGCCGGGAATAATGATCTTGTCGGCAGGTTCATTCCCCTGTTGATTGAGAGCATGAAGCAACGCAGAGCGGTTCAGTGCCGGGCTGGCTGTACCCAGCGCACCTTCTCGGATCGCGGTACGACGAGGCGATTCAATCAAATCCGCAAGGGTTAATTGGTAGGTTCCCTTGCGCAACTGCTGCGGCAGCAGGTATGTACCCAAGCTGACGCGATTGCCTTCAAAAATCGCACTCCCGATATAAAATTCAATACTACGAGAATTGGCGGGGCAAAGGGCATGAAATGCGGGCACTTCGATATCAACCCCCGCGGGCGTATAGGCCTCATCACGTGTAAAGCCATTGGAATTGCCGCACCGATAACCCAGGTTTGCAACACGCGGCCCTTGCAACTCGATCAGTGAATCACCGCGAGGGTTGATGTCACAGTTAGCTCCTAACGGACACCCCGGAACCGTGGCATCAGAAAAATCCTCGCCGCCATTACAGCCAGCCAGCGCCAGGGCAGCAATAGCCATTAATGTTAGATGTCGCATAATTCTTTACCTGTCATCTCAAGCCAGGAAGGTCCCGACTGAATTCATTGGGCGGATAGCAGCAATTCGCCGTTCAGTACTGCCTGCAGCCCATCAGTACTTGGCTGTTGTTGTTGATAAGGCAGGAAAACCACCAAGTGGCGTTGACCGGATTCACGCGGAAAGGTTCCATGCAGATAGCCGTAACGGTACCAGGTCTCCGGGTATTTTCGGCTGAACGGTTGATCGATAAGAAGCAATGGGCGCCCCTGCTCATCCAGCCAGAGAAGCTGGGCAGCCACATAGTCTTTTTTCCGGATAAATGCCTTCAGATCAAGACTGTTAACATTTTCGGCCAACTTCAGCGCCTTTGCCTTGAATGGCTGATCACCAAGCAAGACCTGACTGTCCGGACCAAACGAAATCAGCATTTCCTGCCCGGCGCCAAGGGTTTCGCTTTCGTCAAGCAAGTGCAGGCAGCAATCCTGCCTTATCGTCCGGTAGGTTTCCAGGAACCCATCGCCGCCGGATAACTCCGCATAGTCAGGCTCAACCCGGTTTTTGGCTTCTTTCTCTGCCACCATATCCACCGGACGGCTCACTAGTTGACCACTTTCATCCACATAGGTGATGAAGCGGTCTCGCTCTTTCGCTGCAAGCTCCTGGTCAATCTCTTCACTGGGCCGGTAATCTTCAAGGGGTGCAGACAGCAAATCCGCACCGGATGTGTCGACAGTTTCAACACTGTCTTCCTTGACCTCTTCCGCGGCTTGCTCCGACACGGGCTTTTCAATGGTAACCAGGTTCCCCTGGGCATCCGTGTAAACGTAAAACTCACCCTGCCCCGGGTTGCTTTGGCAGGCAGAAAGAAGCAGGCAAAAGGCCATCAAAAATGCAAACAAATGCATTGCAGGCTTCACGCCATGACCCTGCATCTTCTTGTGTTTTCCGCGACTGCATGCACCCATGATGATTCTGCAGGACTCCTCGCAAGCCAACCTGGCAGCGTTCGTTGTATGCAATATTAGAAACGGGTCCTGAACGCCAGCCCCATAATCGTGACTGTCGCTTCGGTTTTGATATCCAGCCCCCCATAGGGGTTGTACACCACATTGTCGATACCCGTACAGTTTGCCGCACAGCTTGAATTCGCCGGGATTTCATCCTCGCTACGAAGCTGGGCAATCCCCAGGTCGATATCCGTATCCTTATCCCATTTGTAGCCAAGGCCCAGGCTGTAGTATTTGGCCTCGTTGATCGGCACCAGCGGGCTGCGGCGATCCTCGGGAATTGCCGACGCCCGCGGCTCGTACCCGGCGCGAAGCTGAATACGACCGGTGAGATCATAGGATGCACCAAACGCCAGATTCCATGTGGACTGGTAGTTCAGCGGATAACTCAGCCGCGTTGAGGTAGAACCCGGTGAAAACAGCCGCGCGAGACTAAGCACCGCCGAGCTGCGGTCAAAGGCAAAATCGAAGGAATCCCACTCTTTGTAATCCGCCCAGACCGCATCAATATTAAACTGCAGTCGTTCTGTGGGGCGAATTTTGATGCCGGTCTGGAATGACGCCGGCATGGTCAAATCCATACTGACTCGGCCCACTTCCTCTGGTGCAACACGAGAAGGTATCCCAAGCACCGCCAAGGCAATGGCCCCGGTGGCGGATCCACCAATGCCATTGATGGTTTCCTGGGCAGCATTGGAGTAGCTGATTTTATAATCACCGCGCATATGCGTTTTGGCCGCAGAGCGCCATACGGCCCCCCAGGCAAAACGGTCATTAGGCTCCCACAAGACACCCAGGTTGTAAGAGGGGCTGAACCGCTGATCCATTTTGACGTCCAGGGATGCCAGATTCTTGAACGGACCCAGGCCTTCCTCCGGTCGGCATATCCCGAACAGGATCAGATCAAGCGCGATGTTCGATTCCCCTTTGAAGGGGGCACAGATGCTTTCATCCAGCACTCGAGCAAAGCCCAAAAGCTCATTGGGAGCTCGGAAATCTTGCTCCAGGGCAACCGCCTGAAAACTCATGCCGATGGAGGCACCGATGGAAAGCTCATCATTCACCCGGTAGCCCACCGACGGGGAAAGATAGGTAATCCGCTCCAGGGCAACCCTTTCACCCATGAAGTTACCGACATCATCTTCATCGCGATAAAAACCGGCCGCCATGGGCAAATACGTGGCGGTACCGAAGGTAAATTTGGAGCCTGCCGGGCGAATGGAAAATGCCGGCAATGGGCCGGCAATCAACGGCCCCGGCGGCAGATCCACGGTATCGTTAATAAAGGGGACATAGAGAGAAATCCCCTCAATAGTACTGTTCGCGGTTTTAAAATCCCGACAGAAATCCACACCATCATTGGGGGCATCATTACAAACCACCGGATCATCGGAAAAGCCGAAAACGTTATAGTCCGGTGGCGCGGAGAACTCCGAGTTTAAGCTGAAGTCTGCTGCCAGAAACTGCAAATCGACCCTGCGACCATCCAGTTTGGCAAGACCCGCCGGGTTAAAGTGAATAGCCATAATCCCCGGTGGATCGGCCGTGACTGCGTGGCCCATGCTCATGGCCCGCACATCGATCGCCAGGTTGTTCGCCAGCTGGGCGTTGACACTCGTTGCAAACGCCCCACCCAGCAGAGCCACCAGGCCAAAGACCAACGCCTTCTTGTTATTTTTCATGGCATGCCTCTCACAACTGCAAATGTCGGCTTAGGCACCGGGTTTCAGAGCACTGAAATCAATCGGCATTGACAACCCAAGCAACACGTCCGGAGAGTCTTCGGTGAGACCGAAGCCGAAACTGAAATTAATGATTCGGTTCTTGGAAGTACGCAGGCCAATGGAGGTGTTCACCACACTGGAGGTGGAGTCTTCAGAGCGGGCAATACGCCCACCATCAAAAAAGAATTCGGTATCAAAATTATAGGATTGCTGGTAGCTGGCGCTTAAGGACACTTCATAGGAAAGTGCATAGGCCATCCCCATGGAGAAGTTGATACTGTCGCCGGGGTTCACTTCCTCAAGGATGTCAGACCCACGACGCTGATTAAGCCCGGTAATATCAAAGGCCATGGTGTAGCCTAAGGAACCGTAGAGTACGACCGGATCAACAACCTTGCTCATGCTCACGCCACCGCCCAGGGAGTAGAAGCCGGAGCCACTGGACACCTCACTATTGACGTTGATGTCGTAAGGACTGTCACCGGTAGGGGTGGTCAACGTGGTGTAAAGGGTGGTGTTAACGGCTCCGGGTCGCACCGGGAAAGGCTGATAACGCAAACCGAAGGAAACATCACCCAGTGCAGCCTGGGACACATCTTTTTCGGTGTCATATTTGTACGAGACCGGCAGGCGGGTATTGAAGGTCAGGTTGTTCCAGATCCCGTAGTCAAAGGACAAGGACGAGCCAAATGAGTGCTGGGCGTCCTGTTCAATGCGAAACCGGCTGATGTTACCGCTGTCTTCGTCCAGAGCAATATCAATACGGTCATCACGGAAATAATTATAGTTGGCAGAGAAATTCAGCGACATCTGGCCACTGGGCAGCAGGGAGTACTGTTTCTCTGCGGCCTGAAACACCTCTTCCAGGTTCTTTTCTTCGGTTACATCGTCTTCTTTGGTCTGCAGGGCATCGCGCGCTTCCTCAACGCTTTCAGCCGCCCAGGCAACGGGCTGGGCAAGCAGAAGTGCAGCCAGGGCTGCCACTTTTCCAGACTTCATGTTCATGCAAAGCCTTCCTTTATTCTGTTTGTTATTTGCCACTGCAGGCTCTTATTTTCTGAAATAGGTACGGGTTGGCACATTGATCACTCTCTCTGTGCCGTCGTCTTCCTCAATCAATACTCGGCGAAGCGTGCTGGCCTTGTCAGCCCAGTTCTCAATGGTATTGGTGAATACAGGAAACTCCTGGAATGCCAGCCGATTGACGGTACGTTCGTCGAGCAAACGGAGATCATAATCTGTTAATTCCAGACCATCCTGGGGCTCAAAGCCATTGGGGAAGACAATAAAGAGGACGTTCTGGTCCCACACCTCAAGGAATTTGGATTCGGTAAAACTGATATTTCCCAGTGCAGGATCAGCCACAAACACATGACCATTCTGGTATTTCTTCAAAACAACGAAGTGCTTGAAGCCCCCATAGGCGATAGGCACGATGGCGGGGTGGTCGAGCGTTTTAATGTCTTTGATTTCCGCCTTGAAGCCACCACTGGGATGACCCAGAGCCGTTGCCAATCGTTTCATATCCAATAACGAAAAGCCTCGCCGCTGGACAATCTTCTCGGTTTCGCCAAACCGCAGAAGCCCTTCCATTATCTGGCGCTCCTGGAACTGGCGTCCAAGATATTGATTCAGCACGGTCGTCAATGCAGCAGAGCCACAGGAATAGTCGTACGCCTGGCGTGTGACATTGTGATAACGGAATTCAGAAACCGGCTTAACGACCACCCCCCTCTCGCGCAAGGTGCCGCTCCCGGTGGGGTGCTCATAATAAATCACGCCTTTTTCGGGGGGCTCGACCACAACCGACTCATTGGCCGCAAAGTAGATCAACGCTACACCCAGCATGGACGTCAGCATGGCAAGTTATCCGCTGTTATTGTTATTGTTTGTTTCAAACATAGGTAGCCATGTTAACCATGTACCAGTAGGCAGGCAACCACCTATTCAGACAGACTCGGGTGGCGTTCCAGCCAATCTTTGGGCAGCCAAATAAAGGTTATTGCTTACTCTGGCAAACATATGGGATTATTTGCGTAAGAAAGTTCAAACAAGGTACATCCTAGTCCGGTAATGGCTCCAGGCCATGTGATCTCAGAGCATCCACCATAGGCCCCAGATACTCCTCATATTTTTTCCAACGAGCGACGCCCTGTGTAAAGAGGCCCTGACTCACTTGATTAATACTTGCTGTGCTCACTTTGCCCTTGGCATTTTGGAACTCCAAGCACCGTGCATCCCATGTAAGCCCACAATAAGCAAGCAGCTTCCTGACTTGCGGCTCAAAATCGCTGACGAGACTCTCGTACTGTAGGGAATGGAACTCTTGAGCAGGCAATTGGCTATACCAAAAAGCCATATTGTCATAGAAAAGAGCCACTTCTCGGGCGCACCCGTCCATGGAAAAGCTGAACAACTGACTGGCAAAATTTTGCCGATAGCAGCCAAAGGCAACATCCATCATATTCCGGCGAAGATCGATAAAACTAGCTTCGGGAAAGGCGGCCTTTAGCAATCCGGCAAATTTATGATTGTTAATCCCTTTATTTACCAAGCGTTTACGCGTATCAAATCCTGCCGCTGCCGCCGCCTCAAGATAATATTGGCGGAATTTCTGAACCTTTCCTGCTGACATTTCACGATGTAGGTCAGGGACTGAAAATAAAGAGCGCTCACCGGTCAATGCAAACCAAGCCTGCTCGGCAAAATCCGACTCCCCAGTTGCCTCAGCATCTTCATGCACCCCAAGAATCTGCTCTACCAGGGTACTTCCGGAACGAGGAAGACTCAGAATAAAAATTGGTGCGGGACTAGATTGGGTGTTCGAGTCCACCGCCCATTCACGGATCTTTTCCGCAGAATAGCACTCACGCGAGGGGAGCACCCTTGAAATATAGTTATCAAAATCAAACCGTATCAAGCCATGCTTCAAATTATTACCCTTTTCCAAGGACCGAAATTCCAGCTCCTTTTCTCCAGAAAGCTCGAAGTGAAAAGCCATCGCGAAATGAAAATCCGCTGCGACCGCCTGCCGCCCGAACTTGCCTGCCAAGCGTGCCTGCTCTTTGATACAGCTTAATTCTTCATCACTAAGAGGGCTTCTTGTAAGCTCCATAAGCTGCTTCCATCCATTGGCAATTCCCGGCTCCCTTTGCAGCAGTAAACGTAAACGCTCGCAGGCCTCCGCATTGCGGCCATGAATGTTATCCAAACGCACGCGTTGCAATATCCAGTCTGGATCTTTTTGATGCAGCGAATCCACATCATCCAGAAACCGTTCAGCACGGTCATATTCACCGATATGCAAGTAGACGTCGACGAGCCGTCTTCGCGCTAAAGTGCCAACTACCGGATGGTCCTGAAGATTTTCCAGCTCTATCTGCGCCTGCCGATAACGATTTGCCTGGCGAAGAGCCTCTCCGTAATCAACTTTAGGGCCAACAGCGTCCGGGAAATCTGAAACTAATTGTTCAAGCAGGCGAAGCGACTTCAATGCCTCCCCTTTTTCCAGGAAACACACTGCAAGCCTCTGGCGGGCCTCAGGGAAACCAGGCTCACGATCCAAGGCCCTACTAAAACAACGTAACGCTCGCTCCACATCCTTGGTACCGAGCAAGCTCTCGCCCAGTCCGAACCAAGCCTTGGCCTGACTGTCATCCTGCTGAATTACCTGTTGATAAATATTCGCAGCTTCTTGCCATTGTTCAGCTCGGATCAGCATTTGCCCCAACAAAAGAGCACGGTCGAGCCGCCCTCCATCCAAGGAAATTGCCTTCTTGAGGCCTAAAATCGCCGGTTGCACCTGATTCAAGTTCGCACATGCCTGGGCATAGATATCCCACGCCACACCAGATGTAGCGCCCTGCTGAAAGGCGAGATTGATAACCTGCTGCGCCTTTTGAGAAAAGCCTTGTTGAAGCAATGACGCAGCTTGGCGAACCAGCGCCTGAATATTCGGGGTTTGATTCATCGTTATTAAAAAATCGATATATAATAAGTTAACTGCATATCGTCAAAAAACAAAAACCCGACCTGAATGGCCGGGTTTTTGGTTTGCAAGCCATATGGCAAGCTTCAGCTTTAGTGACCGGAAATTTCCAGGCTACCACTCAGCTGCAGGCCGACCAGCTCGATATCGCCAACATTGCCGCCAGCACCGTTACCGATATTGAGGTTAGCGAGGCGAACATCCATGCCTCCAGCGTTACCGATGCCAGAAAGGCCGATATTCAAGGAGTCAGTATCCACGTTGATACCGGTAGAGACGGTCAGATCAGTACCACCGTTATCCACAATGCTTACGTCCTGGGTAATACCGCCGCCGCTGTCAGCATCATTAATAGCGAAGCCGCTAATGGAAATACCATTAGAGATGGTGGTGTCGATAGCGATCATATCACCTTGAGCTTCATTACCCAGTTGGATGTTCAGGGAGGTCCCCGCACCCAGAGTCAGGGAACCCAGGCTGATCACGCTGTCAACACGGTTGGTGCCAACGGAAGTGCCAACTGTCCAACCTGCGCTAATCGTGGAGGCAGTAGTCCGGCCGGAATCCGCCACATCCAGATCGCCCATGTTCACGTCAATGCCGTTGGCCAGATCCACATTGATGTTCAACGTCGGATCATTACCTGCGTTGGTACCTGCATCAATTTCAAGGTCAATCTGAGCAGCACCACCACCGATAGCGGTAATGGCAAAGTCCTGGAAGATAAGTGCCGCAGAATCAAGGCGGTCATTGGAAGTGTTACCAGCGGGATCGGCGAAACCGTCAGCATCGTGAATACGCAGTTCAGCACTCAGCTCGGTGTTAAGACCAATGCTAATACCATCCTGACCAGTCACACCGGACAGCGCGCTGTCTTCCATGGCTTCCATGGAAAAACCGGTAGCCGGAAGGGCTGCAACGGCGGCCGCCAGAGCAAGCTTCTTGAATTTCATTGTAATCTCCTCGTGTGCACAACGTTTTGTTGTAATCGTTCGGGTGCCACGCTTGTCAGGGCACGCCTCTAAGTTAACACAACAGTTACAAAAACAAATGTTCCCGTTACAAAAGTTGTTGTTACCAGAATAAGCTCGTATCTATCTGTTTTTAATAACTAATATTGTTATTGGAACCACAGTCACAGCCATGAACGCATGTAAACAGGAAAAAAGAATAAGTCTACCTGTTACGCGCGGTAACAAGGTTGGGCAAGTCGGACCATGGCAGGTAGACTAGCTCGCACTTTCACCGGGTTACCGCAATGACACCGAGCTGCCTCTTTAATAGCACAGACGGTCTGGTCGCGCTCCAGCGACCGGATCTGACGTTAACTGCCAACAACAAGGCGGAACTCATACGCTGTGTGACTGACACTCAAGAGGCGCTGGCTGACGGGTTTCTTTTTGCAGCCGGGATCCTGCCCTATGAGGCCGGCGCCTGGTTGAGAGAGGTTAGCGCAACGTCCGCCGTGACCGAGACTGGCAGGTCTGCCCCTTCGGTGATGCCTGCAGTGATCCACCTTTACCGGGAATTGCCAACGGCCGTAAGCGGTTCAGAAGCCGCTCTCAAAGGCCAGTTCAGCCTCTGTGGAACCTTTCGGGAGGAGCAACGCCGGGAGCAATATCTGCATAGCCTGAGTCAGATCAAGGACTACCTGTCCGCCGGGGACTGCTACCAGGTCAATCTGTCCCAGCGCTTCTGCACCGAATTCACGGGGAATCCCCTGGTTGCCTGGCTGGGATTGCGCGACGCCCACCCTGCCCCGCACAGTTGTTACTTTGATACGGGTGATAACCAGGTATTCGGTGTCTCGCCTGAACGGTTCTTGTCCATCCGCGGCAGGCAGGTAGTGACCGAACCGATCAAGGGATCGCGGCCACGGGGGGCAACCCCTGAGGAAGACCTGGCGTTCGGTGCGGAACTGCTGTCCAACCCGAAGGATCGGGCCGAAAACCTGATGATTGTGGATCTGCTGCGCAATGACCTGGGAATCTGCTGTGAACCGGGCAGCGTCCAGGCCGACCCACTCTTCGAGTTACGGCGTTTCAGCAATGTTCAGCATCTGGTCAGCACCGTGACCGGCACCCTGCGCCAGGACCTGTCTCCCCTGGACGCCCTGCTCGGCGCTTTTCCCGGTGGCTCCATCACCGGCGCCCCGAAGAAACGGGCCATGGAGATTATTGCCGAGCTGGAACCCGTGCCCCGCGGCGCCTATTGCGGCAGCTTCTTCTGGATGGACAACCAGGGCAATCTGGACAGCAACATCCTGATTCGCACGCTGCAGACCGATGGTGACAGGCTCTACTGCCATGGCGGAGGGGGGATTGTGTTCGATTCAGTGCCAGAGGCCGAATATGAGGAAAGCCGCTTTAAGGTCGCCAAGCTGATGGGGGCACTGGAGGAACGATTTCTCTAAAAAGCAGCGTTGCATCCCACCCTCGAAAAAAAGCCGCGCCCAGAATTGGGCGCGGCTTTTTTGACTCTACCATCCTGGCCAGGGCCACTGTGTTACAGCGGGATATCCCGGGGGCTGGCCTTGACGATTTCCTTCTTCAGGTCCTCATAGCTGTGCACGGCAGGGAACTGGGGAAATTCGGCGATCACATTGTCGGGAGCATGAAACAGGATCCCCTGCTCCGCCTCTGACAGCATGGTGGTGTCGTTGTAGGAATCACCTGCCGCGATACAGTGGTAATTCAGGGAATGAAATGCCTTGATGGATGCCCGTTTGGGGTCTTTTTGGCGCAATTTATAGTCGGTGATCCTGCCATTGCCGTCCACTTCCAGGCGATGGCAGAACAGGGTCGGCCAGCCAAGCTTCTTCATCAGCGGCCTGGCGAACTCGTAGAAGGTGTCGGAAAGAATGATCAGCTGGAAGTTCTCGCGAGCCCACTCGACAAACTCCCTGGCACCTTCCAGAGGCTCCAGGGTATCAATAACCGCCTGAATATCCGGCAGGCCATAGCCGTGCTCGTCCAGCAGCCGCAGGCGCATCCGCATCAACTCGTCATAGTCCGGAATATCCCGGGTGGTGGCTCGAAGCTCGTCAATACCGGTCTTTTCCGCAAAGTTGATCCAGATTTCGGGGATCAACACCCCTTCCAGGTCCAGGCACAGCAATTCCACGGTTTTCCCCTTTGGGTGAATAAGGCGCGCACAATGTAGCGGCGGGCGATGCGCTTTGCAACGACTGGCCACATTCAGCTTGGCTTAACCTGTGAGGACCTTGCTGGCCAAGCTGGCACAGGAAGGCCGCCAGTGCTGCCGGGACTCTTCCCTTGCAGGCAGGACAACACGAATGGAAACCGCGAGCGGTTCTGAGGGATTAGCGTATGGGCAACTCAATGCCCTCGAACAGCGCCTCTCTTTCTTCCCGGTTGGGGGCCTTGATGGCGGCATCCACCTGATCACGGGTGAGATGAGGAGCGAAGGCTTCCAGAAAGTCATACATGAACCCGCGCAGGAAGGTGCCCTTACGGAAACCGATGCGCGTGGTGCTGGATTCGAACAGATGGCCGGCATCCAGCGCGACCAGGCCCTTGTCCTCCACCGGGTCCACGGCCATATGGGCGATGATACCCACCCCCATGCCCAGGCGGACGTAGGTTTTGATCACGTCCGCATCTGCA
Organism: Alcanivorax sp. HI0007; assembly: GCF_001635525.1. NCBI lineage: Bacteria > Pseudomonadati > Pseudomonadota > Gammaproteobacteria > Oceanospirillales > Alcanivoracaceae > Alcanivorax > Alcanivorax sp. HI0007. The sequence continues at coordinate 18,593 of NZ_LWEJ01000122.1, read as the reverse complement.
GCGGTGAACACCACCTTTGGTTCCAGCCCCTTGTCGACAAAGGCATCGTCCAGCTTGCTGCGCCCCGTGAAACCGAACACATAGGTGACAATGGGATACTCCGCCAGCGCTTCCAGGGTCAACGGTTTGACCTTGGTCAGCGGGTGTCCCTCCGGCACCACCACGGTTCGGTTCCAGCGATAACAGGGCATCATGACCAGGTCCGTGAACAGATCCAGGGCTTCCGTGGCAATGGCAAAATCCACGCTGCCATTGGCGGCCATCTCGGAAATCTGCATCGGCGTGCCCTGATGCATATGCAGGGAAACATCCGGGAAACGCCCGGTGAACTGCTGTATCACCGGCGGCAGCGCATAACGGGCCTGGGTATGGGTGGTGGCGATGCTCAGTTCCCCGCGGGATTCATCACGGAATTCCTGGGAAACACGACGAATCGATTCAGTCTGCTGAAGAATCTCTCCGGCAATCTTCAAAATCGCCTGGCCTGCCGGGGTGATATGGGTCAAATGCTTGCCGCTGCGGGCAAAGACTTCGACGCCGAGTTCATCCTCAAGCATGCGAATCTGCTTGCTGATTCCCGGCTGGGACGTGAAAAGGGCCGCGGCAGTGGCAGATACATTCAGATCATGGCGGGCCACTTCCCAAATGTAGCGTAATTGCTGCAATTTCATCCTTGCCTCCGCAATCGGAACACGGCTCCCGGATCCGTCGCCACCCGGTGTGGGGTTTTCGTAACGGCAACCTAACCTGGTTATAAAAATATGAATAATTATTCGTTCAAAGCATAGATAACCGTCTTTACAGTGTCCCCGTCAAGTCTTTCTCCCCATATGGAGTCACTTTATGCCGCTACTGCAACCGGAGCTGCTTCTCTATATAGGCGCCGGTGCCCTGGTCGGTTTTGCTGTTGGCCTGACCGGAGTCGGAGGCGGATCGTTGATGACGCCACTACTGCTCCTGTTTGGTTTTCCGCCCCAGGTTGCCATTGGCACCGACCTGCTTTACGCCGCTATAACCAAATCTTCGGGTATGGTCATGCATGCCCGCCGCGGCAACGTGGACTGGACCATTTTGAAGCGCATGGCTGCCGGCAGCATCCCGGCCGCCTTGCTAACCGCTACAGCGCTGTGGTTACTGGCGTCTGATGCGGGTGACTATGCCCCGTTACTGACAACGGCATTAGGCATAACCCTGATCGTCACCGCTCTGGTGCTACTGTTCAAGCATCGTCTGCAGGCCCTGGCGAAACCGCAATCGGCCAGCATAATGGGGTCCGTACAGCAGCGGGCCGGGGCATGGACGGTGGTCATGGGGATTCTGTTGGGGGTTTTCGTGACCCTGTCCTCTGTGGGTGCCGGCGCCATCGGCACAGCCGTCTTGCTGATCCTCTATCCTGCCCTGGCACCCGTTAAAGTGGTGGGCACCGATCTGGCCCATGCGGTCCCGCTGACTCTCGTTGCTGGCCTGGGCCACTTGGCTCTTGGTCATGTGGATCCGGGTCTGCTGTTAGCCCTGCTGATGGGATCCCTGCCGGCAATTTACATCGGCACCCATGTGGGTCACCGGGTCCCCGGCCACATCATGCATCCACTGTTGGTCACAGTGTTGTTGGCGTTGGGGGTCAAATATGCGGTGTTTTGACGGGCGACCAGGACAAACCCCCATCAGCGCAGGGAATAGCTTTCGCAAGTCGTTTTGGCAAAGGACCAGACCTCTGCCGCAGGGAAGTCAACTTTCTCCGGTTTTACGCCGGTTGGCGACCCCGTGGGGAACATGTCCTGCGGCCACATGACGAGCGGCGGATTCGCAATGACCCTGCTGATCGTCAAAGAACACATCTGCCCCAAAAGCTCGCAGGAAATCCCCTTTCGGCAACCCTCCCAGAAACAGGCTTTCATCAAGACGGATATTCCAGTCCCGCAGTGTCCGTACCACCCGCTCGTGAGCCGGCGCTCCACGGGCCGTCACCAGGGCGGTCCGGATTGGGCAGGTCGCCACGGGAAAGCTGGTCTGCAATTGATGCAATGCCGCCAGGAAGGGTTTGAAGGGCCCTCCGTCCAGGGGCTGACGGGCAGAACGTTTCTCGTTTTCGGTAAAGGCTTCCAGTCCATCACTCTGGAAAATCTGTTCAGACTCATCGGAAAACAACACGGCATCGCCGTCAAAGGCGATCCGCAGAATGCCATCCGGGCGCTGGCACTGGCCACCGGAAAGGATCGTCGCGGCAGCGTAACCGGCTTCCAGCACCTGCTGCACATCATCCGGATCGGTAGAGAGGAACAGATGGGCGCCGAATGCAGAAACATAGCGGTGAGGGCTCTGCCCCCCAGCAAAGGCGGCGCGGGTAATGGGCAGCCCGTAGTGTTCAATGGAATTGAAGACCCGCAGCCCGGTGTCCGAACTGTTGCGTGACAACAGAATCACTTCGACCCGGCCCTTGCCTTCCTTCAGCTCATTGATGGCCAGCAATTTCTGCACCAGAGGGAAGGCATCCCCCGGTTCCAGTACATCATCCTCGTGGCGGGTCTGGTAATCCTGAAAGGCCTCAAGCCCCTCTTCCAGATAGACCCGATGGCTGTCAGCCAGGTTGAACAGGGCGCGTGAGCTGATCGCTACAACCAACTTGCCATCAAAGGAAACCGGCATCATGGCTCTCATGTCAGTGTATTTAGCCCAGTATCCTGTGCCGTTGGGCAATTCGCAACCGGCCTTGGGCAGCCTCCTTATCACTCCCTGCATGCTTAACCTTTCAGTCTGGTTCACGATCTTTACCCAAAGAGCAGAGACCGCAGCCAGGAGGAAACGATGAGTACACAGGAGTGATTCAGCGGCTACTTAGCCGGCATTGAATATGGTCACTGGCAGAGAAAAATTGCCATTAGCGTGATCAGGAAATTGATCAATGGTTGTTCAGTGCTGGGATGTGGCATAAAGTTGCTACAGCAACGGCGTTGCACGTTAGCATTGAAACAGGGCATTGCTGCTCTCCGGCACAAAGCCACTACGAACAATCCGAAGGGGAAAGGGAGTCATCCATGGCTGCTAGCAAGGTGAAAGATACTGTCGAGGAACTTCAGGCTCAGATTCGCAAGCTGGCTGAGCGCTTCGACAAGGAACGCGAGAAACAGATCAGTCAACTTGAGAAACAACTGGAGAAGGTGCGCGATCGCCTGAACCAGGAAATGAAGCGCCAACGGGAGTACTTCGCCAAGCTTGAAAAGCTCCAGGCTGAATACCGTGAACGAGCCACTGCTACCGTCAAGAAGCAGATTGAGCGGGCTCGCAAGGCAGCCGAGGATGCCCGCAAGCAGGTTGAAGCCTCAGAAGGCCGCAAGCGTATTCTGGAAACCGAGGTTCGCGTGCTGAAAGCCACCGCCAAACAGGCACACAGCCTGTCACGGGTGATCGGCCAGTACGAAAAAGACCTGGAAAAGCGTGCCAAGGAAATCGAGCGCAAAGTCGCCCCCAAGAAGGCAGCTGCCCGCAAGGCGCCTGCCAAGAAAAAGGCCGCTGCAACGAAGAAAGCCGCCACTCGCAAGGCACCTGCGAAAAAGAAAGCCGCTGCCAAAAAGGCCCCCGCCAAGAAAGCAGCAACCAAGAAGAAAGCGGCTGCCAAGCGCGCACCTGCCAAGAAAAAAGCAGCAGCGCCCTCCTCCGGCAGCTAGGCTGCCCCGGAACCAAAAAAGCCGCCCAAGGGCGGCTTTTTTGTTTTCATGAAGCGGTTACCCTTGGGGTAAAAGCTGTTCTTCCATGCCTGCCAGATAGCGAATCTGATGCTGGCGAGCATCGCCCGCCAGTTCACGCAGATTGGAATAGGTGCGAAGCCCAATACGGTACGCCTGCCCTACCCGCTGGCAACTGACCACCTCGGCAGAGACCTGTCGAAGGATCATTCCCGGCGCATAGAGATCCAGCTTGAGGCGGGTTCCCGGCGACAGACTCACCGGAGACGTCAGTCCAACGCCGTAACGGTTATAGTCCATGGCCTTGGCGCGGGTGAGAAAGCGCCACCCACCAATCAGGCGATGTCGAAAGATGTCCACCCGCATCTGGGTGTGGATTCGTGCCAGCTTGCGACGATTGGCGCCGCGATTTTCCCTGCTATCCATCATCGAACCGTATCAGCATCTGATCAAAATAATGTACCACCGCCTTCCTGGCGCTGGCCTCCATGCCCGGCAGCCCTTTATGGGTGGCGGACGCTGTAGCTTTACAAATTGTAACACGAGCAGCGGCGACGAGTGCACGGTTTACTCGTCCCAATGTCAGACAAGACACAGAGTTATCCATAAAATGAGTGATCGCCCCGTCATTGATGGCCTGCAACACGTCAAGCAGTGCCGCCATGTCCTCCTCACCCTGCAGGCTGGCCTGGAACACCAGACTGGCTTTTTCAGCCATCGATGGGCTTAGCGGATAGGCCACATACAGCGTGTCCTGCTGATAACGGCGCAAATTGGAGAAGTACCGCGCGAGGGCAAGCTGTTCAGCGACGGTGGTATTTTTCAGCAACCGTCCAACAAGACTGTCCGCCGAGCGGTTGATGACACGCATGGCACCCAGAATCAGCCTTGCCGAAGCGCCCTTTGCTTGGGCGGCTTCAAGGGGACCTTTGAAGAACACCGACAGCACCTCATCAACAAAAGGCGCGACCAGCGCATCCAGTTGTTCCAGATGACAACGATGCGGTGCAGCCAGTATGCCATCAATAAATTGCTCAATGGATTGCTGAAGTGGAGGTGATGCCTCGAAGGCAATGTGTAGCGTGCTATGATCCATACTCGTTTAACTGGCGGACACAGGGAAAGTGGCGAATCTTACTGTGATTTTCAGGCCCTTACGGCTGCTGACGGGCCTGGTTCTTCTGGCGTCCCAGTCACTTTTTGCGGAAGCAGAGAGCCCCACCCCCTCCTTCCCGATGACACTGCAACCCGCTGAAGCCCAATACCGGGTTGTCGTCAATGGTATCCCGCTAGGCCTGGATGCCACCATTCGCCTGACGCAGAATGATCAGGATTACCAACTGCACTTCCAAATTGAAAATCGGCTATTCCAACATGAAGAAATTGCCACCTTCCGCTGGCATGACTGTAGTGCCCGTCCGTACCACTATCGCCATGCCAGCGCCGGTTTTGGCATGCGTCGGGAAGGCGAAATCCGATTTGACTGGAAAGAAGGCGAAGCGCAAGGAAGCAAGGCCGTTTACCCTTTAGTGGAAAATGCTCTGGATGCACTCAGCGTGGCCATGATGGCACGCTGCAATATGGCCAGAGGCGATACCGCATTCAGCTACCAGGTAGCGGAACCTGATGGCATGACGCACTATCAGTACCGCTCTTTGGGTGAGGAATCCCTGGAGACCCCCGCTGGCGAGTGGGATGCAGCCAGCATAGAGAGGGACTACCCTGAGCGCAGTAAACGTTCACGATTCTGGGCCGCCAGAGAGCTGGATTACTTCATGGTCCGCATGGATCATCAGGAGAATCTGTTCGTACGGGGGCGTATTGAAATGACCTCATTCAGATATCTCGCGAGCACCCCGTAAACAGGTAGCCACGGAATAACGCCCTGCGTGCCCGGCCTGAAAAACCGGGTAAGCCAGGCATTATTCAGCGCCTCCCTGGATTCCCAAACCACTGCGCCAGGCCGGCAGCACCTTGGCCAAACGCCGGGTCGCCTGATTGATCACTTCATTCTGGTCCTCTTCCATTTGCCAGCGACGGGAGTCCTGCTGAAAACGGGCTCGCGGCGTGAGTTCCTGCCGCTGCTCACCACGGTCAAACTGGCGGCACGTCTCGGCAAACTGGTGAATGGCCGCAAGGTCTACCTTCGGTTCAATGCTGTCAGGCAGGCAGTCAAGCAGCGCACTGATGCGAATGGAGGCTTCACTCAGCTCCACCTGTTTCTGCTCTACGGCGCGACACAACACCTCCAGGCTTTCAATGATATGCACCTGCTGGGCTCGCGTTTCCCTTGCCTGGCGACGGGCCAACCATAACCGCCAGAGCCCCAAACCCAGCGCAGCGCCAATCAACAGCCCGATGAGCGCTGCCAGTATGAGTTGTCCGGCCTGGGCCATAACAGATTCTCCTAGGGGTATGTGAGGATAAAAGTGACATTTGCGGGATTGAAAATCCCCGAGCATAGCCGCATTGTACGCGGCACACTCTCTCTGCACAGCACCGCAAACCGGAGGCCCATTGAACGCAGAGTTACCTGCCTGGCTGGCGCCATTGGCCCAGCAATTGGAACCCTGGGTGCCCGCACTCACAATCACCGGGTTTGTCATGGCTCTGGCCTCCTGTGTTGCCATTCCCTGGCTGCTGCTGCGCATGCCTGCGGATTACTTCACCGAGAGCTACTTGCCACACGCCAATCGCGGCCCTCTTGCCTGGTTTTTCTGGGTGATTCGAAACGTGATCGCGGTAGTATTGCTGGTAGCCGGCATCCTGATGCTGGTGCTTCCCGGGCAAGGGCTGCTCACCATTCTGATCGCCCTGATGGCCAGCACCTTTCCAGGGAAATACCGTTTGGAGCGCGCTATCATGCGCCGCCCTGGCGTGTTCCGGGCTGCCAACTGGATACGTCGCAAATACCACAGAACACCGCTGAAACACCCTGACGGACATGACGAGGACATCACCGATGGCGATTAACAGCGCTGCCATCCGCTGGCATGACGACCACCTTGAGTTACTGGACCAGCGGCGACTGCCCGCGGAAACCGTTTGGCTGCCTGTGCATGGCAGCGATGATGCCGCCTGCGCCATTCGGGACATGGTGGTCCGCGGCGCACCTGCCATCGGCATTACCGCTGCCTATGGCCTGGCACTGGAAGCCGCACGCCTGGGTGATAGTGCATCCGCAGCGGCCCTGGCCCCGGCCATCGCCACTCTCGCCGCCAGCCGGCCAACCGCCGTCAACCTGTTCTGGGCCCTGGAGCGCCTGCAGACGCTGGCCGCTGATCAGTCCGGGCAAGCCCTGGTCAACGCCCTGAAAGCGGACGCCCAGGCCATTCACGAGGCGGACCTGGCAGCCAATCAGCGCATGGGCGAGCTGGGTGCCGACCTGCTTCCAGACAACGCCAGCGTCTACACGCACTGCAACACCGGAGCCCTGGCGACCGGCGGCCATGGGACAGCGCTCGGCATCATCCGTACGGCGTGGGCGCGGGGAAACCTGCAGGAAGTCTACGCCGGAGAAACCCGGCCCTGGTTGCAAGGCAGCCGCCTGACCAGCTGGGAACTGCTCAACGACGGCATTCCCGTTACCCTGGTGGCAGACAGTGCCGCAGGTCAGCTCATGCAGCAGGGCAAAATACAGGCCGTGATCGTGGGCGCAGACCGCATTACCGCCAATGGCGATACGGCCAACAAGATCGGCACCTACAATCTGGCCGTACTGGCGCGTCACCATGGCATTCCTTTTATCGTGGCAGCGCCATTGTCGACTCTGGATGCGGAACTCCCGGACGGCAGCCATATTGTCATCGAAGAGCGCGACGGTAGCGAAGTCCGCAGCATTCAAGGCAAGACCCTGGCGCCGGCCCATTGTCCCGTGTACAACCCGGCGTTTGATGTGACCCCGGCTGCGTTGATCTCCGCCATCGTCACCGAGCGAGGCGTGATCCAGAACCCCAGCACCACTACACTGATGGCCCATCTTCGTGGATAACCGCATGACTGATCGCCCCTACTCTACTGCCGATTACCGTGAAGCTGCCCGAGCTCTGGCCGCCGTGGGACAGCGCATCTATCAACATGGCTGGTCGCCGGCCACCAGTAGCAACTACTCCGTGCGCCTGAATGCCACCCATGCCGCCATTACCCGTTCCGGCAAGGACAAGGGCCTGCTGCAGGAAACCGATATCATGACCGTGGACATGGATGGCCAGGCCGCCAGCGATGGCAAACCCTCGGCCGAAACCCTGCTGCACACCCAGCTTTACCGTCGCCATGACAACGTGGGGGCTGTCCTGCATACCCACAGCCATGCCAGTACCGTGCTGACCATGCACTGGCCTGCCAACAGCATCACCCTGGAAGGCTATGAGCTGCTCAAGGCTCTGGACGGCTATACCACCCATGACAGCCGGCTACGGATTCCTGTGTTTGATAATACCCAGGACATCGCCACCCTGGCCGATCAGGTGGATGCCGCCATGGCGGACGATGGCATTAGCCACGCCTACCTGATCCGCGGTCATGGCCTTTACACCTGGGCACGGGATTTACCCACCTGTTACCGTCAACTTGAAGCGCTGGAGACCTTGCTCGCCGTAGAGCTGGATCGTCGCCGTTTGCAAGGAGTATGACCCCATGAGCGAACTGAAAATCTTTCAAGACAGTCAGCCTGACACCCTTGAACAACACCTGACTGACAAGGCAGCCATGGCCAAAGTGTTGGCCGATGCAGGCATTCGCTATGAGCAATGGCAGGCCACACAAGAGTTGTCGGATAATCCGCAGCAGGAAGAAGTGATTGCCGCCTACAAGGCAGATATCGATCGCTTGATCGCGGAAGAAGGCTACCAGACTGTGGACGTGGTCAGCATGGTGCCCGATCACCCGGAAAAGGCGGCTTTCCGTCAGAAGTTTCTGGAAGAACATCGACACAGTGAAGACGAGGTACGTTTTTTCGTGGAAGGCCAGGGCCTGTTTACCCTGCACATCGGCGAGCGTGTCTACGAGGTGCTCTGCACCAAGGGGGACCTGATCAGCGTTCCTGCCAACACGCCGCACTGGTTTGATATGGGGCCCAATCCGCGCTTCGTGGCCATCCGCCTGTTCAATAATCCGGAGGGCTGGGTGGCCAATTTTACCGGTAGCGATATCGCACAGCGGTTCAACCGTTTGGGCTAATCCCCTCGCTGCCTGCAGGAGCGACGCTTGAGTCGCGAAGCGATCGAGTTGCGAGTTGCGAGTTGCGAAATCCAAACACGAGCATCAGACCTTTGCCTTTCGAAACTTGCACCGGATCACTCGTCACTTCAGTGCTTGTTCGCAACGCTCCGCCCCTGCAGAGCCTGTTGAGGCTTGAAAGTAAGGATCCCCATGATCAAGGCAATTGTCACCGACATTGAAGGCACCACCAGCAGCATTTCCTTCGTCAAGGAAGTGCTGTTTCCCTATGCTGCCAGGCAATTCCCGCGGTTTCTGGAAATGCACTGGGACAAACCGGAGGTACAGGCTCAGCTGCGAGCGGCCGAGCAGGAAAGCGGCCAGAGTCTGGGCAGTCCGGCCGCCGCCAATGCCCTCTTCCAGCAGTGGATCAGTGAGGACCGCAAGGCCACACCGCTAAAAGCCCTGCAGGGAATGATCTGGAAGGCCGGCTATCAAAATGGGGATTACACCGCTCACCTCTACCCGGATACCGCCGCGGCCCTGCGAGCCTGGAAGCAGCAGGGACTGGACCTGTATGTCTATTCTTCCGGTTCCATTGCCGCCCAGCAGCTGTTCTTCGGCTATAGCGATGCGGGGGATCTGACAGGCCTGCTCTCCGGTTATTTCGACACCACCTCCGGGCATAAACAGGAAGTAGACAGCTACCGCACGATTCAGCAGGCCATCGGTTTGCCGGCGGAACAATTGCTGTTCCTGTCGGATATAGAAGCAGAGCTTGATGCGGCCGCGGAAGCTGGATTCCAGACAATCCGACTGGACCGGGAAGGCAGTCAGGGGGAAAGCCAGCACCGGGTAGTGAGCTCGTTTGAAGAAATCGCCCTATAGGGCCGCACAACGGGGAATCGGAAAATGTAGGGTGCACTGAGCCTAAGGCGAACTGCACCATTCGAGCGCCGGTTCGGTGCAGTTCGCCCTAGGCTCAGTGCACCCTACGAACAGCGCCAAACGACGAATTTCTGGTTGCTGCCCAACACCCCTACCTTGCCAAACAGCTTGCCCAGTAATTTGTGGTAGCCCAGATGGCGATTACCGATCACCCGCAGTTCTCCGCCAGTGTTCAGCGCCTGTTTCGATTGCCGGAACAACCGCCGCGCCACGTGATCACCGACCACATGCCCTTCATGAAACGGCGGGTTGAGAAGGATCAGATCAAAACGCTCATCGTACTCGGCCAGGCCATCACCAAGATGAAAGTCGCAGGTGCTTTCCGGGCAATACCTGGCCACATTGTCACGGGCGCTTTGCAGGGCCAGCCAGGATTCGTCGCAGAACACCAGATGACTGCTCGGGTGTGTCTGAAGCAGCGATAGCCCGATCACCCCGTTGCCGCAGCCAAGATCTGCCACCTTGGTCCCCGCTGACAGAGTGCCGGGAAGGTGCTCGAGGAAAAACCGCGCCCCGATATCCAGCTGCTGCTGGGCAAACACGCCCGCATGCACCGTCAACGGCCCCATGGGGCCCTCCGCCGCGGTGGGGTACGGCGCCTCGGCCAGCCGCTCACCAGGCGCCACGGCACTGAACAAGCGGGCTTTTTTCCAGCCCAGCTCTGCCCGACCATTGCCCAGATACAGTTGCATCAACGGCACCAGCTGGCGAGGCAGGTGCTTGTCCATCCCCGACAGCCAGACCGGCGTGTCTTTTGCCAGCTGCTCACTCAGCCACTGCAACTGCCATTCCAGCAATGCCAATGACTTGGGAACCCGCATGATCACCTGATCCGGAGACTCCGGGAGAGGATCGAAGGGCCACAGATGCCTCCCCTCCTCCGGCAGCCCGTTCAGATCCCGGTTATGACAGCGGGCCCGCCGGGCCAGAAAAGAATCGCCGGTACTCACCACAGGCCCCTGCTGAAGTGACGCCAATGCCAATGCTCCCTGCTGATCGTTCACCACCAGCGTGGACGGCCCAAGCGCCCGCGCTTTCAAGGTATTCAGCAGGTAGAGATCCGCATTATCCCAGGCTTGCAGAGGGTCATTGCGGCGTCGGGGCCAGCGCTGCAGTGTCAATCGGCCCCAGGGGTGCTCAAAGGTTGTCATACCGTTCCCGGTTGTGTCGTTCAGGCGGCGCATTCTGCCTGCCCTGCCCGTCGTTGACCAGAATCTGCGCAAACAGGCCGGCGACGGTTATTTAGGTATGGTATTTTGAAATTTCGCTGCTAGAATGCGCCAGCACAAGATCCGGAATATAGCTCAGCCTGGTAGAGCACTACGTTCGGGACGTAGGGGTCGCAGGTTCGAATCCTGCTATTCCGACCAATTCAGACCCTCGCCGAAGGGTCTACAAAAAAGGCCGCGAAAGCGGCCTTTTTTGTGTCTGCACATGGCAGGTTCAGTCAGCCAGTCGCGGATTCAGTGTGTAGCTCACCGTGATACTGGCCTTGTCCAGCACATGCCCCTCAAGGGCGGCCACAATCGCCGCTCCGCTCATGTCATCTGCCTCCGGCAGCTTGTCCACATCCAGGGCATAGACAGTAAAGACGTAGCGATGAACGATACTGTCGTTCCAGGGCGGACAGGGGCCGTCATAACCGAAGTAGTTCCCCTCCATCTCACCATCACCGGCGAACCAGCTGGTGTAGTCATTGAGACCATGTCGCAGCCCCTGGGGAGCAGACGGTCCCGACTTGCCCCGCGGGGTGATCCCCTCACAATGGCTGCCTTCCATGATTTCGCTCTGGTCTGCGGGAATATCGAAAAGGGTCCAGTGATAAAAATCCACCCGGGGCAAGTCCGCAGGCACCTCACGGTCTTCCTGGTTCACATCGTCCCCGGCGCTGGGCACATCCGGGTCGTGACAGATCACCGCGAAGGAACGGGTTCCTGGAGGCTCGCCTTTCCAGGCCAGATGAGGATTGATGTTGCTGGACAAGGCCACATGGTTGTCCGGGTCAATCACCGCAAAGGCAAACTTTTCAGCTATGGGAGCCTGATCGGTGAGACTGTTACTGACTAGCTCCATGGTAAGACTCCTTGGGTCCGGTTTTGCAGAGGCTCCAACCTTGCAGGTGCCGAGGAAAAATTCAACCGGCAATCCCTCATTCCGATTCCTCTCACCCCGCCAAAGGGTGCTGGGAGAGAGGCCGATAGGTAGGAACCTCCCCCTGGATCAACTCACTCTGGTACAAACATAACTGGTCTACGGTCAACTGCCAGGCGCCGGTTTGCGTCGCAAGGGCCAGCCCCGGCTTCGCCAGGGTAATGTGCGGGCGAAAGGCGCGCTGTTCGCGATCAATGCCCTGTCGGCCAAGACATTCCCATAGCCCCTCATGCAGCGCGCTGAGCGCCTCTGAACAGGTAGCGGTCAGCGCCAGGAATGGACCCTGTTCTGCGGGGAAGGGTTCACAACGATCAAAGGTCAGGTCAAAGGCCGCGAAGCGGTCGGCCAACGACCGTAATTCTGCAGACAGCCGGCCCACTCCAGCCGGGGTGCACTGCCCCAGAAAGGCCAACGTCATGTGCAGATTGGGTCGAGGGGTGGCACGCGGCAACCCCAGGGCAAGCTCCTTGCATTCCCGGGCCAGGGGCCCGGTCACCGGTACGCCGACAAAACAGCGCATCAAAAACCTCCTGTCTGATAGACCAGCCCTGTGGCATGGCTTCAAAGCGGTGACGGCGGTAGAATTGCGCCCCCGTTCGCCCAGCCAGTGTCAGCCATCAGCGAACGGCAGCCAATCTCGAGGTATCACTATGTCCGGTAAAGTCGGTTTCATCAGCCTGGGTTGCCCCAAGGCCCTGGTGGACTCTGAACGTATTCTGACCCAGCTTCGCACGGAAGGCTACGAGGTCACACCCAGTTACGACGATGCGGATGTGGTGGTGGTCAACACCTGTGGTTTTATCGACGATGCCAAGGCCGAGTCCCTGGAAACCATTGGTGAAGCCCTGAGCGAAAATGGCAAGGTCATTGTCACCGGTTGCATGGGCGTGGAAGAGGATACCATCCGCAAGGTGCATCCCTCGGTACTCTCTGTCACAGGCCCCCAGCAATATGAACAGGTGGTCAACGCGGTTCACCAGGTGGTGCCACCCAGCCAGAACCACGACCCCTTCCTCGACCTGGTGCCGCCACAGGGTATCAAGCTGACACCCCGTCACTACGCGTATCTGAAAATTTCCGAAGGCTGCAATCACAAGTGCAGTTTCTGCATTATCCCCAGCATGCGTGGCAAACTGGATTCACGGCCCATTGGCGATGTAATGGATGAGGCCGAACGACTGGTGAAATCCGGTGTTCAGGAGTTGCTGGTTATCAGCCAGGACACCAGCGCCTACGGAGTGGACCGCAAGTACCAGACCGGGTTCTGGCAAGGCATGCCGGTAAAGACCCGCATGCTGGAGATGTGTCAGGCGCTGGGCCAACTGGGTGCCTGGGTACGACTGCACTATGTGTACCCCTACCCGCATGTGGACGACATCATCCCGATGATGGCCGAAGGTCATATCCTGCCTTATCTGGATATTCCTTTTCAGCATGCCAGCCCCAGTGTTCTCAAGAACATGAAGCGCCCAGCCCATGCCGAAAACACCCTGGAACGCATTCGTCGCTGGCGGGAAATCTGCCCGGATATTACCCTGCGCAGTACTTTCATCACCGGCTTCCCCGGTGAAACCGACGCGGATTTCGAAATACTGCTGGACTGGCTGGAGGAGGCCCAGTTGGACCGTGTGGGTTGTTTCACCTACTCCCCGGTGGAAGGCGCGCCGGCCAACGCCCTGCCCGACCCGGTGGACCCGGACGTGGCGGAAGAGCGCCGCGAGCGGTTCATGAATGTGCAGGCACGCATCAGTGCTGCCAAGCTGCAAAAGAAAATCGGCCGTACCCTGGAAGTCCTGGTGGACGAAGTGGACGAGGAAGGCGCCATTGGCCGCTCCAAGGCGGATGCCCCGGAAATCGACGGGCTGGTCTATCTCAACGGGGAAAGCGATCTGAAACCTGGCCAGCGCCTGAAGGTCAATATCGAACACGCTGACGAGCACGACCTGTGGGGCACTCCCTTGCCGGCCAGCCAGTAATCCCGTGAACGACCAGCCTCTTAAAGGCGCCCTGCTACTGGTCCTTGGCGAGGGCCTGCTGGCGGTCATGGCCGCCATGATCAAGCACCTGTCCGATCACCTCGATACCGAGGTGATCGTGTTTGCCCGTAATCTGTTCGGCCTGCTGATTCTGATTCCGATCATTGCCTCCCGTGGCGGCTTCGGCCAGCTGCGCACTCGCTTTCTGCATCTGCACATGATCCGCGGCTTCACCGGCGTCACCGCCATGTTCTGCTTTTTCTACACCATCGGGCATATTGCCCTGGCTGAAGCAGTACTGGTGAAGATGACCGTGCCGTTTTTTCTGCCCATCGTGGCCTGGTTATGGCTGCGCGAAGTCATCAGTCTGCGCACCTGGCTGGCCATCATCGGCGGGTTTGCCGGGGTTGCGGTGATCATGGATGTGGGCAGTGGCAGCGTGAACCCGGTGATGTGGGTGGCATTGGCCGGTGCCGCCATCATGAGCGTGGCCAAGGTGAGCATTCGGCGTATGGCGGTATCGGAACCGGCCCAGCGCGTGGTGTTTTACTTTGCCCTGTTCGCCTCCCTGTTTTCCGCCCTGCCCCTGCCCTGGGCCAGCACCTTGCCTGTTGGCACGGATTATCTGTGGCTGTTCGGCATCGGCCTGGTGGCCACCGGCGGGCAATATGCCATGACCACCGCCTATCAAATCGCCCGTCCGGGCCAGGTAGGCGTCTACAACTATTCCTCCGTAGTCTGGGCTGCTCTGCTCGGCTGGATGTTCTGGGGAGAGACCCTGATCCTGACCACCCTCATTGGCACGCTGCTGATTGTCGCCGCCGGTGTCTGGAATCTGAAGAGTCGATAGGGTATTTGCTGGCTGCCTTCAGAACCATTAACGACGCACGGTATATTGGCCCGCAGGGAAGGACACTCGACCACAAAATCCCCTATCCTCATGGCTCGGCAAAACAACAAACGGGATTCCTGCATGCACACATTCAAACTCAGCCTGCTGTTGGTCAGCACCCTTCTTCTTTCCGGCTGTGACGGCCTGGCAAAATGGGCCTACGAAACCGGCCTGGGTCTGGAAAAAAGCCGTGCTGGCCTCACAGATCAGACTGTGGAGACCGCAGACGGCATTCAATGGCACCTGTTGCGCAGTGAAGGCCAGCAAGACAAGCCGGTGGTACTGCTGATTCACGGCTTTGGCGCCGATTCCAGTAACTGGGTGCGCTTTGTCAACGAACTGGAAGGCGACTTCCACTTTGTTGTGCCGGATCTGCCAGGCCACGGTGAAACCACTCGCACTACCACTCTGGACTACACCATGGCCGCACAGGCCGAGCGTCTGGTTAACCTGATGGAAACCCTGGAAATTCCGGCTTATCACGTGGCCGGCAATTCCATGGGCGGCGCCATCACCCTGGCGCTGGCGCAGGCAGCACCGCAGCGGGTGCTTTCCATGGGGCTGGTGGATTCCGCCGGTCTGACCCGCCAGACGGAGGAGTTCAAGGCTATTCTCGCCTCCAGTGACAGCAATCCCCTGATCCCTCGTAGCCCTGAACAGTTCCACACCACGCTCAAATGGGCCATGGAAGATGCCCCTTATATTCCCGAATTCTTTATCGACATCATGGGCGCAAAAAAGGCCGAGAATGCCCCGGTGGCGGACAAGATCTGGCAAGACATGGACACGGACCCGGGCATGAGCCTTGAGGGCACCGGTACACTGACGACCCTGAATCAGCCGGCGCTGATTCTCTGGGGCCGTGAAGACCGACTGCTGGGCGTGGACAACGTGGAGGCGTTCCTGGAAGCGTTACCCCGTGCTCGGGCAGTGATTCTGGATGGCATTGGTCATGTGCCCATGGCAGAAGCGCCCACCAAAAGTGCCGATGCGTTCCGGGTGTTCTGGCGTGAAGCCCAGCCGGAATCCTGATCTGATCCGACCGGGGAGCCAGCCTGAAACACTGAGCCGGGAAAACGTCATTCGGCGGCTCCCTTTGACGGCACCCGCCGCTGCTCTGGCGGGGTCCAGTCAAAAGGCACCTGATAACTCATCAGAAAGCCCCCCAGGGTAATCAACACCCGGGAGATGCCGATATAGGAATCGGGAATACTGATACGCTCTTCCCGGAACCGCTGCATCAGCTCGCCCATGGCCGCCACCGGCCCCTGCTGATTGACCTTGTCAGTCAGCACAAAGAGTGCCAGCTCTTTCAGTGTTTCCGGGCTCCCGCCTTTAAAACCGGCCTGGACAAAGAGTTCGCCAATATCCACCTCGCCCTCAAAGCCCATCAGACCGTAAAGCAGTCGTGAGTAGCGACGGACCTGATCCGGCGTCAGCACCCCGATGGCGCCGAAATCCAGTATCACTACCTGGCCCTGATCGTTGACCAGAAAATTCCCCGGGTGCGGGTCCGCCTGGTAGACCCCGAAACGGGTCACCTGCTGCAGGTAGCTGGTCAACAGCACCGAGAGCAGATCTTTTGCCTGTTCCGGATTTGCATCCAGATGGTTGCGCAATCGCTGGCCCTGCTCCCAGCTGGTAACCAGAATCCGTTCCGAGCACAGCCCGTCGATCAAATCAGGAATACGGATGCGGTCATGATGGGGCTGGCGGGAAAAGCGCCGGGTATTGGCGGCCTCGTTACGAAAATCCAATTCCATGGCGGTCATGATCAACAGTTGCTCGATGGCCTGTTTGAGATCGAACTCACGGAATCGGGGCGCCGCAATCGCCGCCAGAACCTGAAATACCTTTGCATCCTGCTCGAACAGCTTGCTGACACCGGGCAGGCGCACTTTCACGGCCACATCCGTGCCATCCTCCAGGCGTGCGCGATGCACCTGGGCTATGGATGCTACCGCCACCGGGATTTCTTCAATCCAGCGAAACCGCTCACGCCAGTCCCTGCCCCAGGATTTCCTCAACACCTTTTCGATGCGCGCAAAGGAAACCGGCGCCGCGTCATTCTGCAACGCCTGAAACGCTTCAATATATTCCTGCGGCAGCACGTCCGGTCGGCAACTGAAGAACTGGGCCGCCTTGACCCAGAACGCCCCATTACGACGACACAGAGCCGCCAGGATATCTGCGCCCCGGCAATGCCGTTGATGTCGGTCGTCCTTGCCAACCCCACCGGCATAGACAGCCGCCACTCGAGACATGGCTGTCAGGGCACGTAAATAACGGGTTCTTCCGGCGGCGAGACCACTGACACCGGCAATACTTTCTCTCATCATCTGGGTGTAATCGTTATGGTTATTCATCCAGAAACTGTCTGCCCATAGTATGCCTGCATAATACGGCTTGAATCCCGCCGGGCTTGACCTTACTGTTTCTAGCTTTGCCGCTGGTGAGCGATTATGTCAGGAACAGTTATACGCGCCGGAGAGCCGCATACCATTCGCACTCGCGGCATCACCCTGCTGCGTTCCGGCCACCGGGAAATCCGCCGCCTGAAACGTGCCAATCACACACCCTCCATTCATGGCAACAAGGTCTGGAACTCCAGCTTCCTGATCATGGACCATCTGACGCGACGAAAAGTGTCCGCCAATGAGCACATGATGGATATCGGTTGCGGCTGGGGGCCCCTGTCGATCTTTGCCGCCAAACGTTTTGGCTGCCGGGTCACCGCTGTGGATGCGGACCCGGACGTGTTCCCCTATCTGGATTTACATGCCCAGATCAACAAGGTCCAGATAACCCGGCAGCAGGATCGCTTTGAAAAACTCACTAAAAAGCGGCTGGCGGACGTGGATATTATCGCTGGCGCCGATATCTGCTTCTGGGATGAACTGACCCCGGTGCTCTTCAACCTGATACGCCGGGGACTGCGCAGCGGGGTCAAGCAGGTAATCATTGCCGACCCGGGACGTTCCCCCTTCTATGCCCTGGCAGAAAAGTGTGAGAATGCGGGGATGGACGCCCGTGTGGTGGAGCGCCGCACCAAAACCCCGAAATCCCTGTCAGCCGACCTGTTGATCATCAACAATTGATTTTTTGCCCATCGCCACCATGTTGTTTCCACGCTGAATGGAAGTGACAACACTATGAGCCAAGACAACACCAATACTGTTGAGCAATCCTCGGGCAGCCTGGCGTTGCCCGACCAGCTGAAACCCCAGCGAATATACCTGATCCCCGTGCAGCATCGCCCCTTTATGCCCGGGCTGGTGCAACCGGTCATGCTGGACAAGGAACGCTGGCAAGCCACCCTGGAACGGGTGAGCCAGACACCCCACCAGTCTCTGGGCCTGGTCTACGTGGGCGACAAGGACCCGAATACGGTCACCCAGGAGGATTTCCCGGAATATGGCTGCCTGGTCAAGGTCCATGCCCTCAATGAGGAGAACGGCCAGTTCCAGATGGTGGCCCAGGGCACCACTCGATTCCGAATTGAGCACTGGCTGAACCGCAAGCGGCCTTTCATGACCGAGGTCAGCTACCCGGAACCCCGCGCCGAGGCGGATGAAACCATCCGCGCCTTTGGCATGGCCATCATCAATACCATTCGTGAACTGCTGCCGTTGAACCCTCTCTACAATGAGGGGCTGAGGCACTATCTGCAGAACTTTTCCCCCAGCGAACCGTCACCGCTTACCGACTTTGCCGCAGCACTGACCAGTGCCAATGGTTCGGAGCTCCAGGCCATTCTGGAAACCGTGCCATTGAAACCACGCATGG
>NZ_LWEJ01000121.1:0-218 GCF_001635525.1 Alcanivorax sp. HI0007 | reverse complement strand
ATGTAACCGTGTCCCCGGGCTTCTGCGATTTCCTCCGAGCTCACTGACGTGAGATCGACCCTTGGGTTTTCGCTGAATGTCCCGATTAACCAAGACTCTCTCGACCAGAAGGGTAGGAGCACCATGACCGATCGTATTCAGAAGGGTAGCCTCGAAATCGCTGCCGAACTCCATGATCTGGTAGTCAACGAGATTGCGCCGGGCACCGGCGTGGACCC
>NZ_LWEJ01000120.1:0-209 GCF_001635525.1 Alcanivorax sp. HI0007 | reverse complement strand
GAGAATTTTGTCGTAAATCTCGTCGGCAAACACGATCAGGTTGTTTTCCCGGGCAATCTGCAACAGCTCTTGCAGCATGGCCGGTTCGTAGTTGGCGCCGGTGGGATTATTCGGGTTGATGATCACCAGGGCCTTGGTGTTCTTGTTCACCTTGGCACGGATATCTTCCAGTGACGGTTGCCAGTCTTGCTGCTCATCACATAGATAGT
>NZ_LWEJ01000119.1:0-204 GCF_001635525.1 Alcanivorax sp. HI0007 | reverse complement strand
ATCGCCCACGCCAGCAACTCGCCCCACTATGTTGGGGAGCTGCGAAAGCGATACGGCATCCCGGTACAGCTACTCATGGCCTCAGGCACCGACTATGACGGCCAGAAGATCCAATACGGGGTGTACTGGCTGGACGGTGACGGCAAGGCCGCCGCCCGTAAGCTACTCGGGGAGGCCAGCTAATGCGCTTCCTCATCGAGCTAG
>NZ_LWEJ01000118.1:0-246 GCF_001635525.1 Alcanivorax sp. HI0007 | reverse complement strand
GTGTGCTGCTTACGGTTGGCTGCTTCGTGGTGCTCGGTCTATTGGTCCGCCCTTTCGGCATCGAGATCTGGTAGCACCAGACTTAACCCCGGCGTTCCCCCAGCCACCGATAGGCAACCGGCACCACCAGCATATTCAGTGCTGTAGAGCTGATCAGCCCCCAGAGAATCACCACCGCCATGGGCGCCTGGATTTCACTGCCGGGCTCCCCGCCGGCCATGGCCAGCGGCACCAGGGCCAGTGCCG
>NZ_LWEJ01000117.1:0-84058 GCF_001635525.1 Alcanivorax sp. HI0007 | reverse complement strand
AAACTGCCGACCTCCGGGAAGGCATCCGCAGCGGCCCGGGCCGCTGCCAGAGACGCATCGAACACCGGTAACGCACGGACCGCGACTGCCGGCAAAGGGACTTCGCCGAGCCGATCCACCACTTCTGCTCAGGTAAAAGCAAACGTGAAAAAGAAAACCGCCTCATCTTCCTCGCAGGCCCAAATGCATGGTTTCAAACCCTACATGCCGGCCAAAAACGAGGAGTACATGAACGAGAAACAACGGGAGCACTTCCGCCAGATTCTGCTGGCCTGGCGCCAGGAGTTGATGGAAGAAGCGGATCGCACCATGCACCACCTGCAGGATGAGCAGGCGAACCTGCCTGACCCTGCTGACCGCGCCACCCAGGAAGAAGAGTTTGCCCTGGAGCTGCGCACCCGTGACCGCGAGCGCAAGCTGCTCAAGAAGATCGAGAAGACGCTGGATCTGGTCGACAAGGACGATTATGGCTACTGCGAAGCCTGTGGCATTGAAATCGGCATCCGTCGCCTGGAAGCCCGCCCCACCGCCGACCTGTGCATCGACTGCAAGGAACTGGCGGAGATCAAGGAAAAGCAGCTGGCCGGATAAACCAGTGAAGAGTTAACAGAGAACAGTGAACAGCTCGCGATAGCGGGCTGTTGTTCCTGAAACGCCTGAAGCCGCGCCCAGCCCTTGTGCGCGGCTTCTTGCGTTTAAACTCCTCACACAGGCATGGCGCGCCGCTGTTAACTGTTCACTATTCACTGTTAACTGCCTTTATGACCTATCGCGGACGTTTCGCCCCCACCCCCTCCGGCCCCCTGCATTTCGGGTCCCTGGTGGCTGCGCTGGCCAGCTGGCTGGAAGCGCGCCACGCGGGCGGTGAATGGTTGATCCGCGTGGACGATCTGGACCCGCCCCGGGAAGTGCCCGGTGCCGCCGATACCATTCTGCGTCAGCTGGAAACCTTTGGCCTGCACTGGGATGGGCCCGTGCGTTACCAGAGCCAGCGCCACTTCGCCTATCAAGAAGCCGTGGATGCCCTGCTCGACCGCGGCTACGCCTTTCACTGTCGCCTGACCCGCAAACAACTGGCCGCCCTCAACCATAACCATCCCGGCATCAGTGCCAGTGTGCCCGCCGCCGAGGACACCGCCATCCGCCTGCAGGTTCCCGACCGGGAGCTGGACTACCCGGATGGCATTCAGGGGCGAATCAGCAACAACCTGCACCAGGACGGTGGCGCCTTCGTGATTCGTCGTCGCGATGGCCTGTTCGGGTATCAGCTGGCCTGCGCCCTGGACGATGCGGATGATGGTATTACCCATGTCTTGCGTGGTGCGGACCTGCTCGATTCCACCTTGCGCCAGCGCTGGCTGCTGGAATGCCTGGGCAAGCCTGCGCCGGAGTATGCACATTTGCCGGTGGTCAGCGACGGCCGGAACCTGAAACTGTCCAAATCCACCGGCAGTGAGGCCCTGGACCCCACTCGAGCCAGCCAGCTACTCACCGCCGCCCTTCACTGTCTGGGACTGCAGCCGCCCTCAGACCTGCAAGACGAACGCCCCGCCGTACTATTGGCATGGGGCACGGCGCACTACCCCGATCACCAGTGGCCCGCGGGCCGACAGCAGCCATTGCCCGATGAGTTAAAAGTTCAACGTTGAAAGTGTAAAAGCGCGAGAGGGTTTCGTGATTTCGGTTTGTCCGTTGCCATGAATCGCGGGCACGACCTCGCCAGGTCTTCGACCTGGCCCGCGTTGCAACTTTACACTTTGAACTTTCAACTCAGCCCCCGCTTTTACACGCCTCACCCCCTGGCGTATGCTCATCGGCCCGGAGGGGTTAAACCACCTATGTATACCGACCGACTGCTGATCATCTTCATTCTCGGCACCTACCTGCTTTCTCCTGCCATCATCGATTGGTGGAGCGAAGGTGGGCGCGCCTGGTATCGCCCCTATCTGATCTGGCTGGGCCTGATCGCCCTGAGCTACTGGATTGCCAAGAGCAAGGATGTCGATGGTCTATAGTGTCAGCGATCTGATCCTGATTGCCGGTTGCTACCTGCTGTTCCTGTTTGCGGTGGCCTGGATCACCGAGCGTGGCTGGCTGCCGGCTCACTGGGTACGTCACCCGGCAGTGTATGTGCTGTCGCTGGGGGTCTACGCCAGTGCCTGGGCCGTGTACGGTTCAGTGGGTTATGCCTACCAGTACGGCTACAACTTCCTGTCCTATTTTCTGGGGATTTCCGGGGTTTTTCTGCTCGCCCCGATTTTGCTGGCACCGATTCTGAGGCTTACCACGACCTACCAGCTCAGCTCCCTGGCGGACCTGTTTGCCTTCCGTTACCGCAGCCGACTGGCTGGCGCCATGACGACCCTGATCATGCTGATCGGGGTACTGCCCTTGCTGGCGCTGCAACTGAAGGCGGTCGCAGAATCCATCCAGATCCTCAGTGGCACCGCCGACCCCCGCGACCTGGCCGCCGGCTTCTGCCTGATGATGGTGATCTTCGCCATCCTGTTCGGCGCCCGCCATACCACCGCCCGGGAGAAGCACGAAGGGTTGGTGATGGCCATTGCCATGGAATCGCTGATCAAACTGCTGGCATTCGGCGCAGTGGCCTTGCTCGGCCTGTATGGCGTGTTCGATGGGCCCGCCAGCCTCAACGCCTGGCTGGATGACCACCCGGAAATGCTGGCGCGGCTCTACTACCCCCTGCAGGACGGCACCTGGCATTCCATGATCATGGCGTTCTTTGTCTCCGCCGTGGTGCTGCCGCACATGTTCTACATGGCCTTTACCGAAAACATGAACCCCCGCGCCCTGATCACCGCCAGTTGGGCGCTGCCGTTGATGTTCCTGCTGATGGCATTGTGCGTGCCGGTCATCCTGTGGGCCGCCGCTGCCGGCAATGCCCCCACCCCACCGGATTATTACGCCCTGGGTATCGGCATGATTAGCGGTGGCCACGGTGCGGTGCTCGGCTATATTGCCGGCCTGGCCGGGGCCAGCGGCATGCTGATCGTGGCCACCCTGGCGCTGTCCGGCATGTGCCTGAATCACCTGGTACTGCCCGCCAGCCCGCTGCAGGGCCAGAACCTGTATCGCAATCTGCTCTGGACCCGGCGCATCCTGATCGCCGCCATTCTGGCCCTGGCGTATCTGTTCTACCGCTTCACCGGCACCGATCACACCCTGGTGGAACTGGGCGTGCTCACCTTTGTGGCCACCCTGCAATTTGTCCCCGGACTGATTGGCGCCCTGTTCTGGCCCTCCGGCAACCGCAACGGCCTGTTCGCCGGGCTGCTGGTCGGCTTTATCCTGTGGATCATGTTGCTGCTGGTTCCCATCGCCTACCCGAACTGGCAGTTCCAGCCACTGATGGAATTGCTGGGCATGCGCTTCCAGAGCGGCGCCAGTCAATGGCACCACGTGGCCATTGCCTCGGTCACCGCCAATGCGCTGATCTATGCCATCGTATCCATCGTCACGCCCATGTCCCGATCGGAGAAGAACGCCGCCGAGGCCTGTGCGGTCGACAGCCTGCGCCGCCCCTATCGCTGGGAGCTGGAAGCAAAGAGCGTGGACGATTTTATTGATGCCATGAGCCAGCCCCTGGGGCCCATCACGGCCACCCGGGAGGTGGAAATGTCCCTGCGGGATCTGCACCTGCCGCGCACGGAAACCCGCCCCTATGCCCTGCGCCGTCTGCGTGATCAGCTGGAAACCAACCTGTCCGGTCTGCTTGGTCCTTCGGTGTCCCACCAACTGATCGACGACCACCTGCCTTACCTGCCGGAGGAAGAGCAGCATTCCAGCGAGGATATCCAGTTCATTGAATCCCGCCTGGAGCAATACCGGGATCGTCTGTCCGGGCTGGCGGCGGAGCTGGACGGCCTGCGCCGCTTCCATCGTCAGACTCTGCTGGAACTGCCCATGGGGGTGATTTCCCTGGGGGCTGACCGGGAAATCATCGGCTGGAACCGGGCCATGGAAAGTCTCACCGGCATCACCGCCGAGAACACCATCGGATCACGACTGGCGGATCTGGATGCACCCTGGGGCGATTTCTTCACCCGCTTCAGTCACGACGACAACCCCCACCAGCCCCAACAGGCCCTGGAAGTGGACAATCAGACCCGCTGGCTGAGCCTGCACAAGTCCGAAGTGATGGGGGCCGGCACTGCCGAACAGGCCGGGGGCCAGGTACTGGTGATCGAGGACATTACCGAACTGCGCCACATGGAGGCCCACCTGGCTCATAACGAACGACTCGCCTCCATCGGCCGACTGGCCGCCGGCGTGGCCCACGAAATTGGCAACCCGGTTACCGCTATTGCCTGCCTGACCCAGAATCTGGATGAAGACAGCGACCCGCAGGAACAACAGGAAGCCTGCGACCAGATCCTTGAGCAGACCCGACGCATCACCCGCATTGTGGAATCCCTGGTGACCTTCAGCCACTCCGGCGGCATCAAGCTCAGCGAACAGGTGCCGGTGAACCTTCGCGATACCGTGGACGAAGCCATTTCATTACTGCTGCTGGATCCGGATCATCGCCAGCAGCCGTTCGAGAACCACTGCCCGGCCAGCCATTGGGTCAAAGGTGATCCGCAGCGGTTGTTGCAGGTGTTTATCAACCTGCTTGGCAATGCCGCCGATGCCAGCGAAAAGGCTCTGCCGGTCACCGTGCATTGTGAGCCCCGTGGGGATTTCCTCGATATTCTGCTGGAAGACCAGGGTCACGGCATCCCGGACAACCTGCGCGACGCCCTGTTCGAACCCTTCGTCACCAGCAAGCCACCGGGGCGCGGGACAGGCCTTGGGCTGGCGCTTGTGTACAGTATTATTGAAGAGCATCAGGGCAGCATTCGAGTAGAAAGCCCGCTCAACGACGACGGCGGCACCCGCTTTGTGGTCAGCCTGCCTGTGCACCAGCAACACGCTGCTGACCCCGGACACCCGGAAACGTAGTATCCTGCTCAACCCGACAAGTAAGGACCCAGCGATACATGAGTCACATCCTGATTGTTGAAGATGAACCGGTGATTCGCGGTGCCCTGCGCAAACTGCTGGTACGCCACGAGCACTCCGTGGCAGAAGCCGACTCCGTGGAGCAGGCCCGGGAGCAGCACCTCAATCAGTTTGATCTCATCATCAGCGACCTGCGCCTGCCCGGGGAGCCCGGCACCGCCCTGATTGCCAGTGCCGGCACGACCCCTGTGCTGATCATGACCAGTTATGCCAGCCTGCGCTCCGCGGTAGACGCCATGCGCCAGGGTGCGGTGGACTATATTCCCAAGCCCTTCGATCACGATGAAATGCTGCTGGCCGTTGAGCGGGTGCTCAAGGAAGGTCGTCTGAATAGAGGCAATCGCGCTCTGCGTCGGGATATGGAACGCAGCTACCCGGTGCATAATATGATCGGTACCAGCGATGCCATGCAGGAGCTCAAGCATCGCATCCAGCGGGTAGGCCCCACCAATACACCGGTGCTGATCATGGGCGAGTCCGGCACCGGCAAGGAACTGACCGCCCGCGCCCTCCATGAGCAAAGCGAACGGGGTGGCGGCCCGCTGATCTCGGTACAGTGCGCCGCACTGCCAAAAAACCTGCAGCTGACGGAACTGTTCGGCGATGAAGAAAGCGCCGGGCGCATCGAAGAAGCCGATGGCGGCACCCTGTTTCTCGACGAAGTCGGTGAATTGAACAGCGATGTGCAAAGCCGTCTGCTGACCCTGCTCACCCATCACGAAATACATCGCCAGGGCTCCCTGTCACCGCGCAAGGTGGACGTGCGCATCCTTGCCAGTAGCCAGCTGGATTTACCCGGCCGGGTTGCTGAGGGCCATTTCCGCCAGGATCTGTACTACCGGCTCAATGTGATGGAACTGACCCTTCCTCCCCTGCGCGAGCGCCAGGATGACCTGCAAAGCCTGGCCAACGCCCTGCTCGCCCGCGGCTGCGAGAAACTCAACCGCCACGACCTCTACTTTACCGATGCGGCCTGGCAGGCCATGGTCGGGTACAGCTGGCCCGGCAATGTGCGGGAGCTGGAAAACGTGATCGAGCGAGCCATTATTCTCACTGAAGAAGACGGCATCGGCCCCTCCCAGTTGGGGCTGAACCCCAACCGCACCCCGCAGCGAGTGAGCCGCGCCAGCCTAGATCCCAGTGAAGACCTGTCCCTGGAGGATTATTTCACCCGCTTTGTCATGGAAAATCAGGACAGCATGACCGAAACCGAGCTGGCCCAGAAACTGGGCATCAGTCGCAAGAGCCTGTGGGAGCGTCGGCAGCGACTGGGCATTCCCCGCAAAAAAGCCGGTGGTCGCCGCTAATTAACCGCTTGTCCGGGCCAGAGAACCGGCGAGACGGGATTTGCGCCAGGCCATGTAAAAAATATTGCGCCCTGATGCCCACACCCCGTTCTGGATTTCCTGACAAAAGAGCCGCGATGGGCATAAGTGTTACCGCGCTACACAGGCAGGTAACACCAAGGTTACAAATTTCGTGAAACTATTTACATTTATTTTAATTATTGATCGTAACTCTTTGTTTTTAAAGGGATTCACTCTTTGTTGCATTGCCCCGGTGTGACGGGCACTATGAATCCCACGCCAGCTAACAAAAAAAACATCGGCGTACAGGCTCAACAATAACAACAAGAAAGAAGAAGAATAATTTCACGAGCCAATGCAATGCTGCTGCAACTGATGATTGCAGCGACAAGGCAGAAAACAACACAAACAATAATAACAACAGAATCAGCGCAAAATATGGGAGTCACAACTTCGGTTGTGGCTCCTTTTTACTTTCTGGGCCACGCCCAAGCCGGCCAGTATCTCAATAGACGAGAAAAAGTGCTACTATCGCCGCTTTATTGCACACCTTGAGGCTAATACTGACGCATGCCCTGCAAGTTCCTGGAACGTATGACTGACTGGTTTAAGAAGGGTTCCCCAAAAAACCGCAGAACGTTCGAACCGCGAGTCATTCCCCGCGACCAACATCCCATCTCCCGCAAACAGGTGTCTCGCGCTGCACTGGATGTGCTCTATGGCTTGCACAAGGCCGGCTTTGAAGCCTATCTGGTTGGCGGTTGCCTGCGGGACATTCTCTGCGGTCGCGAGCCCAAGGATTTCGACGTATCCACCAATGCCACGCCGGAACAGGTGAATCGCCTGTTCAAGCGCAGCCGCATCATCGGTCGTCGTTTCCAGATCGTGCATGTGCGTTTTGGCCGTGAGGTCATCGAGGTCTCCACCTTCCGTGCCATGAATCGCGAGGACAACCCGGACCGGGACCAGCATCACGCCCACGAGGAAACCGGCCTGGTCTTGCGCGACAACACCTGGGGCAGTATCGAGGAAGATGCCCTGCGGCGGGATTTCACCATCAACGCGCTGTACTACAACATCGCCGACTTCACTCTGCATGACTTTGTCGGCAGCCTGGATGATATCGAACAAGAGGTCATCCACCTGATTGGCGACCCGGAGACCCGCTTCCGGGAAGACCCGGTCCGTATGCTGCGCGCCGCCCGCTTTGCCGCCAAACTGGGCTTTCACATCGACCCTGCCACCGGCGATCCGATTCCGGAACTGGCCGAGTTACTGCTGCAAGTCCCCGCCGCCCGCCTGTTCGATGAGGTGCTAAAGCTGTTCCTCAGCGGCCATGCCCGGGAGTCCTACGAGCAACTCCAGCACCTGGGCCTGTTTCGCTTCCTGTTTCCGGAAACCCAGCAAGCGCTGGAGGGTGAAAAAGGGAACATCTGGGAGGCCATGCTGCTGGCTGCCATGGACAATACCGACAAACGCCTGGCCGATAACAAGCCGGTCACCCCCGCCTTTATCTATGCAGTACTGCTGTGGCCGGTGATTCAGCAGCGCATGGGGCACTACCTTTCCAGTGGTCTGCCGCCGGCCCAGGCTCTGCACAAGAGCGCCACCCGTGCCCTCAATCAGCAGATCAAGCACACCGCCATCCCGCGCCGTTTCTCCACAGTGATGCGAGAAATGTGGGAACTGCAGCTGCGTCTGGATAAACGTGCCGGCAAGCGCGCTGATGCCCTGATGGAACATCCCCGCTTCCGCGCCGCCTATGATTTCCTGTTGCTGCGCGAGCAGGCCGACGAAATCAAGCCGGGACTTGGCGATTGGTGGACCCGCTACCAGGAACAGGATGAGCAGGGCCGCCGGCAGATGATCAGCCAGCTGGGCAACCCGTCCGGCGGTGGCAACAAACGACGACGGCGGCGGCGGAAAAAGCCGGCAGCGGAAGGCTGACAAAACAAGGCGAGTGACGAAGAGCAAGCTTCGAGAGGCAACCCGGTGTTGGTTTTCGAAACTCGCTTCTCGCAACTCCCAGCCTGCCCTTTCCTGATCAGAACCGAGAGCCCTTATGCACGCGTTCATTGGCCTTGGCAGCAATCTGGACCACCCCTCGCAGCGGCTGATCTCGGCCCTGCGGGCGCTGCAACGGCTACCCGGCCTGACCCTGTGTCACCATTCGCGCCTGTATGCCAGCGCTCCTGTGGGCCCCCAGGACCAGCCGGACTACGTCAATGCCGTGGCCGACATTGACACCCCCCTTTCCCCCCACGCCCTGCTGCATACCCTGCAGGCCCTGGAACTGGCGGCGGGCCGGCAACGCCTGCGCCATTGGGGCGAACGCACCCTGGATCTGGACATCCTGCTGATCGGCGACAGCCACATTGACAGTGACGATCTGCAGGTTCCCCACCCGCAAATGACCCGGCGGGCTTTTGTGCTGGAACCGCTCTTGGAAATTTGCCCTCATGCCCTCTTGCCGGATGGCACCGCACTGCGTAGTTTTCTCGGTCAGGTAGCTGAACAACCGATTTCACCGTTGGCAGAGCTGGATCGCGATGCACTCATCGAATGACAAAACCCTAACCGAACGCATTGAACAACGTCGCCAGGCCCGCACGCTGCCGCGCTTTATCGCGGTAGAGGGGCCTATTGGTGCCGGCAAGACCAGCCTGGCGAAACGCCTGGCCATGACCTTTGGCTATGACCTGCTGCTGGAACAGGCCAGCGACAATCCCTTCCTCACCCGCTTTTATCAAGACCCGGCCCGTTATGCCCTGCAAACCGAGCTGTTCTTCCTGTTTCAGCGTGCCGACCAGTTACGCCAGATCCAGCAGCAGGACCTGTTCGCCGGGCCCCGTATCGCCGACTTCCTGATCGACAAGAACCGGCTGTTTGCCCGGGTCACTCTGGACGATGATGAATTCGAGCTATACCGCAATGTGGATGACCACCTCACTCTCGATGCACCACAACCGGATCTGGTGATTTATCTGCAGGCACCTTCCCAGGTACTGCGCCAGCGCATCGGGCGCCGTGGCAACGATTTCGAGCAGGGCATCCAGAGCGATTACCTGGACCGTCTCAGCGATGCCTACACCGAATTCTTCCATTTTTATGACCGCGCACCGCTGCTGATCGTCAATGCGGCGGAGATTGATCTGGTCAACCACGATCGCGACTACCAGCAACTGGTGAGCGAGTTGCTGGACATCCGTTCCGGGCGCCACTATTTTAACCCCCGGCCGCTGGTCGACTGAGTTGAAAGTTCAAAGTTGAAAGCTCAAAAGCGCGGAATAGCATGTCGCCTCTCTGATGACGCCCTGCCCGCGACACTTTTGACAGCCTCGCGGGCACAACCTGTACACAGCGTCAGACTTGACCGCGTTTCAACTTTCAACTTTCACCTTTCAACTGAATTTCCCTGGGAGGCTTCCCATGTCAGTAACCATCCGCACCCTGCATAAACGCAAACAGGACGGCGAGAAATTTTCCGTACTCACCGCTTACGACGCCTGTTTTTCCCGGCTGATTTCGGAAGCCGGCGTAGACGCCATTCTGGTGGGGGATTCCCTGGGAAACGTGATACAGGGCCAGAGCAGCACGGTACCGGTGACCCTGGAACAGATGGCCTACCACACGGAATGCGTGGCCCGGGGCAATCAGGGCAGCCTGATCATTGCTGATGTGCCCTTCATGGGGGCCGCCACCCTGGAACGTGCGCTGGAAACCGCCACGGCGCTCATGCAGGCCGGCGCCAATATGGTCAAGCTGGAAGGCAGCGCCTGGCTGGCGGAGAGCATCGAGATTCTCAATCGCAATGGCATTCCGGTCTGTGCCCATCTGGGCCTGACGCCCCAGGCCGTCAATGCACTGGGGGGCTATCGGGTCCAGGGCAAGGATGACGCTGGCGCCAACGAATTGCTGGAAGCGGCAAAGACCCTGGACCAGGCTGGCGCCGCCATGCTCTTGCTGGAATGCGTTCCCCGGGCTCTCAGCGCTCGCATCACCCGGGAAGTGAGTGTGCCGGTCATCGGTATCGGGGCGGCCCCGGAATGCGACGCCCAGGTGCTTGTCATGCATGACATGCTCGGCATTAGCCCCGGTAAACCGGCCCGTTTTGTAAAGGATTTCATGGCAGACAACGGCGACATCCGCGCTGCCTTTAAGGCCTATGACCAGGCAGTGAAAGACGGCAGCTTTCCTGCCGATGAGCATTGTTTCTAGAAAAACCAGCGGCAAGCTACAAGCTTCAAGCTACAACGCGGGTCAGGACATCGTAAAACTGCAGCATTTTGGTCCGCGCACAAACGCTTGGGGAAGAATCCCCCGGCAAAAAATCGCGGGCAGGGAGCCAGTCAGTCAGCACTGGCCTCCCCCGCGCCTTGTAGCTTGAAGCTTGTGGCTTGCAGCTTTCTTACCCGAGGATTCCCGATGCAAACCGTCCATACTGTCTCCCAGGTTCGTGAATATGTGCGCGGCTGGCACCAGAAAGGTCTGTCCGTGGGGTTTGTGCCCACCATGGGCAACCTCCATGACGGTCATATCAGCCTGATCAAGGAAGCCCGAGCCCGTTGCGACGTGGTGGTGGTCTCCATCTTCGTCAACCCGACCCAGTTCGGCCCCAACGAGGATTTCGACCGCTACCCGCGCACCCTGGACGCGGATGCCGCTGCCCTGGTGGACGCGAGCACAGACCTGCTCTTTGCCCCCTCCGTGGACGAGATGTACCCCTCTGGCCAGAACCAGACCTGGGTAGACGTGGACGCTCTGGGAGAGCATCTGTGCGGGGCCAGCCGGGAAGGTCACTTTCGGGGCGTTACCACGGTGGTGGCCAAACTGTTTAACATTGTTCAGCCGGATGTGGCCGTATTCGGCGAAAAGGACTTTCAGCAACTGGCCATTCTTCGCCGCATGAGCGAAGAACTGCTGTTTCCGGTCAAGATCGTCGGCGCCCCCACCAGTCGGGAGAGTGACGGTCTGGCGCGCAGTTCACGCAATGGCTTTTTGACCGAAAGTGAGCGCACACTCGCGCCACAGATATACCAAACCCTGCAAACCCTGAAAGCCGATATTGAAGGCGGCGAACAGGATTATCGGGCCCTGGAACAGCGCTACCGGGACAGCCTGAACCAGGCCGGCTTCCAGGTGGACTATCTGACTGTCGCCAACGCGCGCAGCCTGGCACCCGCCAGCGCCGGGGATACCGATCTGGTGGTCGCTGTGGCCGCCAAACTGGGGAATACTCGATTGATAGACAATGTCAGTCTGGCCGTTGTGCGTGACCGGTGATTCATGCATACTTCCGGCCCCTTGAAGTGCCTGTGTGGTGGCAACACCGTGTGTGTGCAGGCTTCGGGTAGCGCAAGAGGTAACCAAGATGCAGTGCACCATGCTGAAAGCAAAACTCCATCAGGCTCGAGTCACCCACGCGGAACTTGAGTACGAAGGGTCCTGTGCCATTGACGGTGACCTGATGGACATGGCGGGTATCCTGGAATACGAACAGATCCAGATCTATAACATCGATAACGGTGAGCGCTTTGAAACCTACGCCATTCGTGGCGAAGCCGGTTCCAAGATCATCTCCGTCAACGGTGCCGCTGCGCATAAAGCCCAGCCTGGCCACCGGGTGATTATCTGCGCCTACGCCAGCTATTCCAGCGCCGAACTGGTCAACTTCAAGCCCAGCCTGATCTACATGGCGGAAGGCAACGAAGTCAAAGGCACCAGCAACGCGATTCCGGTACAGGTCGCCTGATACCGGAACCTGAAAAGGAATTCCTGAAACGCCGGCTTTTGCCGGCGTTTTTTTATGCCTCCGCTTTCCCGTGCCCCTTCCCCACCCGCCGCCATGCATTTGCGGTCGTTCACTGTTCTGTCCTTGGCCATTGACCAACACATTGTTTACTCTTGGTAGCAACCTAGCCGTTTCCCCCTTCGACCATGGTTGAATAGCCAGCCGGGAAGCGTCACACAATAATCAAGGGAAAGCCGGGAGCCCCTGAAGCGCGCTCCCCACTGGCAGTATCCCAAGGAGGCCCTGATGTCCAAGACCCACATTCACCCTGTTCCCGCAGATTTCAAAGCCCAGACCCTGATGGATCGCGATACCTACGAGAAATGGTATGCCCAGTCCATCAATGACCCGGATACCTTCTGGGCGGACCGGGCCCGGGAATTACTGGACTGGAAAACCCCCTGGGACACGGTTAGTGACTGGGACTTCCACGAAGGCCGTGCTGCCTGGTTCAAGGGCGCCACCCTCAACGTATGCTACAACTGTGTCGATCGCCATCTGCCAGAACGGGCCAACCAGACGGCCATTATCTGGGAAGGCGATGAGCCGGATCAGGACAAGCACATTTCCTACCAGCAATTGTTCGAGGAAGTCAGCAAATTCGGTAATGTGCTGAAAAGCCGTGGCGTTAAAAAAGGCGATCGCGTGGTGATCTACATGCCGATGATTCCCGAAGCCGCCTACGCCATGCTGGCCTGCGCCCGCATCGGCGCCATTCACTCCGTCGTGTTTGGCGGCTTCTCCCCGGAAGCCCTGAAAGATCGCATTCAGGATGCCGGTGCCTGTGCCGTCATCACCGCCGATGAAGGCGTACGCGGCGGCAAAACCGTCCCCCTGAAAGTGAATGCCGACAAGGCCATGGCCGGGATCGAGAGCGTGCATACCTGCCTGACGGTCAAACGCACCGGCGGCGATGTGGACTGGCAGGCAGACCGGGATGTCTGGTACCACGAGGCCATGGCGGAAGCCTCCAGCGACTGCGAACCGGAATGGGTCGAGGCGGAAGACCCGCTGTTCACCCTTTACACATCCGGCTCTACGGGCAAGCCCAAGGGCGTCGTCCACACGACCGCCGGCTATCTGCTCAACACTGCACTGACCCATAAATATGTGTTTGATTACCACGAGGGTGACATCTACTGGTGCACCGCCGATGTGGGCTGGATCACCGGGCACAGCTATATTGTCTACGGACCGCTGGCCAATGGTGCCACCACCCTGATGTTCGAGGGCGTCCCCACTTACCCGGACGCCTCACGCTGCTGGCAAGTGGTGGACAAGCACAAGGTGAATATCTTCTACACCGCACCCACCGCCATTCGCGCCCTCATGGGCCTGGGCGACGAGCCGGTCACCAAAACCTCCCGGGCCAGCCTGAAGTTGCTGGGCACGGTAGGCGAACCGATCAACCCGGAAGCCTGGGAGTGGTATTACAAGGTGGTGGGCGAGTCCCGCTGCCCCATCGTGGATACCTGGTGGCAGACCGAAACCGGCGCCATCATGATCGCACCGCTGCCGGGTGCCGTGGATCTGAAAGCCGGCTCTGCCACCCTGCCCATGTTCGGGGTGCAACCCGTGCTGATGGACCCGGACGGCAACGAGCTGGAGGGCGCCACCTCCGGCAATCTGGCCATCAAGGCCAGCTGGCCCAGCCAGATCCGTACCGTCTATGGCGATCACCAGCGGCTGATTGATACCTATTTCAGTGCCTACAAGGGCTACTACTTCACCGGTGACGGCGCCCGTCGCGACGAGGATGGTTACTACTGGATCACCGGTCGGGTGGACGACGTACTCAACGTCTCCGGCCACCGCCTGGGCACCGCCGAGATCGAGTCCGCCCTGGTACTGCATACCAGCATTTCCGAAGCTGCCGTGGTTGGCTACCAACACGATGTGAAGGGCCAGGGTATCTATGCCTACGTGTCGCTGATGGCCGGCAAGGAAGGCAGCGAGGAACTGGTCAAGGAGCTTCGGGATATGGTGACCCAGGAAATTGGCCCCATCGCCAAACCGGACCTGATCCACTTCGCCCCCGGCCTCCCAAAAACCCGTTCCGGCAAGATAATGCGCCGCATCCTGCGCAAGATCGCCGCCAACGAGCTGGACAGCCTGGGCGATACCTCCACCCTCGCAGACCCGGCGGTGGTGGATCAGCTGATCGATACCCGGCTGAATCAGTAAGCCCCGCCATCCGGCCGTTTCCCACACACAAAAAAGGCAGCCATCTGGCTGCCTTTTTTCATTCTATCCAGTCTTACAATGAGGCTTGCTCATCGAGCATCTGGTCTGCCAGAGAGGCCTCTAGCTGTTTGAATTCCTTCTTCCCATGCGGGTCATAGGTGTAATAGTAGACCGTCTCTTTCTTATTAATCGTATTTGCATCAATGGCCCCTTGTGGAACACCCCAGATAACGGATGCTGGCCAGAACAACAGATTCAGAAAGCCATACGTCCACTGGGCACCTTCGTTCGTCCCAATGCCCAAATAGAAATTACCGAAACCCGGCAACAGGTTCAGGCCACCAGCCACGCCCGGGTGCTTTACTTTCACCTCGGTATCCTGAATACCGACAGCATTGAGCTCACGCAAACGAACTTCATCAGCCCGGCTCAGCGATGTACAACCTGTTGAACTGAATACTGCCAGAGCAAGCAGGCAGAGAAACGCGACATTCCTCATTATTATTTCCCTTCCATAGATTTAATTTTCAGACCAAGTCGCGCATTCTATTTGCATAACATTTTTTTGCAACAATTCCGCCACAATCAGAAACCGACTTTTCCCAAAACCAAAAAGGCCGGCAAAAGCCGGCCTTTTTGAATGGGGAAAAGGAAGAATCAGTCTTCCTTGGCTTCCTTCATGGACAGCTTGATACGGCCACGCTGATCCACGTCGAGCACCTTCACCTTGATCAGGTCGCCTTCATTGACGTAGTCAGACACCTTCTCCACACGCTCTTCAGCGATCTGGGAGATGTGCAGCAGACCTTCGGTACCGGGCATGATCGCCACGAACGCACCGAAATCCACCACCTTGGTGACCTTGCCTTCGTAGATAGCACCCACTTCCGCTTCGGCAGTGATCTCTTCCACACGGCGCACGGCTTCTTCCGCTTTCTCGCGGGTCTCACCGTAGATCTTGACGCTGCCATCGTCTTCCAGATCGATGGTACAGCCAGTCTCTTCGGTCAGCGCACGGATGGTGGCGCCGCCTTTACCGATCACGTCACGGATCTTGTCAGGGTTGATCTTCAGGGTCAGCAGGGTCGGCGCATTGTCAGATACCTGGGTGCGGGACTCAGCAATCGCCTTGGCCATTTCACCGAGGATGTGGATACGGCCGGCATTGGCCTGCTCCAGGGCCTTTTCCATGATCTCTTCAGTGATGCCTTCGATCTTGATGTCCATCTGCAGGGCGGTGACGCCACGGGCAGTACCGGCCACCTTGAAGTCCATGTCGCCCAGGTGATCTTCATCACCGAGGATATCGGACAGTACCGCGAAGCGACCGTCTTCTTCCTTCACCAGGCCCATGGCGATACCGGCCACCGGCGCGGTCAGGGGTACACCGGCATCCATCAGCGCCATGGAGGTGCCACAGACGGACGCCATGGAGGAGGAGCCGTTGGACTCAGTGATCTCGGACACCACGCGAATGGAGTACGGGAAATCTTTTTCGTTGGGCACTACCGCTTCCACACCGCGACGGGCCAGACGGCCGTGGCCGATCTCGCGACGCTTGGGAGAACCGATCATGCCGGTTTCGCCCACACAGTAGGGAGGGAAGTTGTACTGCAGCATGAAGTGGTCCTGACGGGACCCTTCCAGTGCATCGATAAACTGGGCATCACGCATGCCGCCCAGGGTGGCAGTAACGATTGCCTGGGTTTCGCCACGGGTGAACAGGGCGGAACCGTGAGTCTTGGCCAGCACGCCCACTTGACACTCGATAGCACGCACCGCATCCAGGGCGCGACCGTCGATACGTGGCTTGCCGGACACGACAGCTTCACGGACCACGGATTTCTCGACCTTGCCGAACAGCTCCTTCACTTCGCCGGCTTCCGGGGCACCTTCTTCACCGGTAGCAAACGCTTCTACGCAGGCATCACGCAGCTCGCCCACTTTGGCGTAACGGGCCATCTTCTCGGTGATGGTATAGGCTTCGGCCAGAGCGCCTTCGAACTTTTCCTTGATGGCGTTTTTCAGCTCGGTGTTCTCGGCAGGTGCCTGCCAGTCCCACTTCGGGGTGCCCACTTCGGCGGCAAATTCCTTGATGCCCTGGATAACCGGCTGCATCTCCATGTGACCAAACAGCACCGCACCCAGCATCTGGTCTTCGGACAGCTCCTTGGCTTCGGATTCCACCATCAATACGGCAGGCTCAGTACCGGCAACCACCAGGTCCAGCGCGGATTCTTCCAGCTCACTGCGGCTGGGGTTGAGGATGTACATGCCATCCTTGAAACCCACGCGGGCGGCGCCGATAGGGCCACCGAACGGAATACCGGAAATGGACAGGGCGGCGGAAGTGCCGATCAGGGCGGCGATATCCGGATCCTGGTTCTTGTCAGCGGACATGACCGTGGCCACAACCTGCACTTCATTCATGAAGCCCTTGGGAAACAGCGGGCGAATGGGACGATCAATCAGGCGGCAGGTCAGGGTTTCTTTTTCGCTGGGACGACCTTCACGCTTGAAGAAGCCACCCGGGATACGGCCGGCGGCGTAGGTCTTTTCCTGGTAGTTAACGGTCAGGGGGAAGAAGTTCTTGCTGGGATCCGCTTCTTTCTTGCCTACTACGGTGACCAGCACTTCGGTGTCACCGATACGGACCATGACAGCGGCGGTGGCCTGGCGGGCAATTTGCCCGGTTTCCAGGGTTACCGTGTCACGGCCGAACTGAATCTGTTTAGTGATTTTATTGAACATATCTCGTCTCTTCTCTCTTCACGACAATCTTCGAGGCCCATGCCTCTGATAACAATTCATCTTTTGCCCGGGCATCATATCCCGCCAGGGCGCCTGGCCCAACCGTAAATTGGCCTGGAGACACGCCTGAGCCCTCTGGCCCACGATACTTCGACGCGATCTTACCGCCCGATTTTCCACAGGCCAGAAACAACAGAAGCCCGGCGGCTGCCGAGCTTCTGTTGGGGTTACCCGATCTGCTGTCTTTTAGCGACGCAGACCCAGCTTTTCAATCAGCTGCAGGTAACGGGTACGGTCCTTCTTGGCCAGGTAGTCCAGCAGCTTACGACGCTGGTTTACCATGCGGATCAGGCCGCGACGGCTGTGGTGATCCTTCTTGTGACCCTTGAAGTGGTCCTGCAGGCCGTTGATGTTGGCGCTCAGCAGAGCAATCTGCACTTCCGGGGAACCGGTATCGCCTTCTTTCTGGCCGTGCTCTTTCAGGATTTCCGCTTTCTGTTCAGTGGTTAATGCCATGCTATTTCTCCAATATGCTCAATAAAAAGACGCGGTCAGCCATGCATATTTATAGCTGCCGTCGTTTGGCCTCAGCCCGATACCAGTCGACGCGGCGCAATGCGCCCGTCTTCCAGCACTTCACCGACACCCAGAAATTCTTCACTGGATGCCTGGTAAATACTGACCCAGCCGTCCGCGGGACGGTCTGAGCTCATCACTGGCTGACCCTGCTGCAGGTAATAGGCAGCATTGTCACCCAGCTCAATGCGCGGCCAGTCTGCCACGCTGGTAGATAAAGGCAAGAGCAGCTCGTCGATTGCCTCAAAACCACCGGTTTCCTTGATCTTGCCCAGCTGCTCCAGGGTCAGCATGCGTTCCGCCGGGTAGGGGCCGGCTGACAAGCGGCGCAGCGCCGTCACATGGCCGCCACAACCCAGCTTTTCACCGGTATCTTCCACCAGCGAGCGCACATAGGTGCCCTTGGAACAATCCACCTCGAATTCCAGCTCATCGCCTTCGATTCGCAGGATGCGGATATCATAAATCGTTACCGGGCGCGCTTTGCGCTCCACGGTTTTGCCTTCGCGGGCCAGCTTGTAGAGCGGCACGCCATCATACTTGATCGCCGAATACATGCTCGGCACCTGCTCGATATCCCCCATAAAGGACATCAGGGCATCTTCAATCTGGGCCGGGCTGGCGGTTACATCGGCGGTTCTGACTACCTCACCATCCGCATCACCGGTTTCCGTGATCACGCCCAATTTGGCGGTCACCCGGTAGCTCTTGTCAGATTCCAGCAGGAACTGGCTGAACTTGGTGGCTTCACCAAAACAGATCGGCAACATCCCGGTAGCCAGTGGGTCCAGGCTACCGGTGTGGCCGGCCTTGGCTGCCGCAAACATTTTCTTGGCCATCTGCAGGGCACCATTACTGCTGACGCCACTGTTTTTATCCAACAGCAGAATGCCGTTGACGTTACGGCCACGGGGACGACGTTTTGCCACCTGACAGCTCCGCTACACTAATCGTTTTCGGTTTCGTCGTTGTCCGGACGCAATTCCCGGTCTTCCGCGCGGGCTTCATCGATCAGCTGGGAAAGATGGGCCGCCCGCTCCGGGGTCATGTCGTAATGGAAACGCAATTTCGGGGTAGTGCGGGTATTGAGGCTTTGCGCCAGGCTGCTGCGCAGGAAGCCACTGGCTTTCACCAGCACGGCTTCCGCTTCCGCGCCCTCTTCCTCGCCTTTGCCCAGCAACGTGAAATACACGTCGGCAAAGGACAGGTCCCGGGACACCGTCACATCCTGAATGGTGGCCAGGTTTACCCGCGGGTCTTTCATTTCAAACTGCAATAACCGCGACAGCTCACGCTGAATCTGGTCGGCAATCCGATCAGTGCGGTTAAAGCCCTGCGGGCGACGATGACGACTCATGGTTAACGGGGCACGCTCCTTAAAGGAAGCGCGCCACCTCCTTCACTTCGAAGACTTCGATCTTGTCGCCTTCCTTCACGTCGTTGTAGCTCTTCACGGCAATACCACACTCCATGCCGTTGCGAACTTCCTGGACGTCGTCCTTGAAGCGACGCAGGGATTCCAGCTCGCCTTCGAAGACCACCACATCATCCCGCAGCACACGGATCGGCCGATTGCGGTACAAGGTACCTTCGATAACCATACAGCCAGCCACGGCACCGAACTTGGAGGAACGGAACACGTCGCGAACCTGGGCGGTACCGAGAATCTCTTCGCGCTTCTCCGGCGCCAACAGGCCGCTCATGGCCGACTTGACGTCGTCGATCAGCTCATAGATGACGCTGTAGTAGCGCAAATCCAGACCTTCCTGCTCGCACAGTTTCTTGGCCTTGGAATCAGCACGGACGTTGAAGCCCAGCAGCACGGCTTCACTGGTCATGGCCAGATTGACGTCGGACTCGTTGATAGCACCGACGCCGGCAGACACCAGGTTCACCTTCACCTCTTCCGTGCCCAGATCATTAAGGGCACCGGTGAGGGCTTCCAGGGAACCGCGCACATCGGTCTTGAGAACGATGTTGACGGTCTTGATTTCTTCGCTGCCCATGTTGGCAAACAGGTTTTCCAGCTTGGACGCCTGTTGACGCTTGAGCTTCAGGTCACGGTCACGCTCCTGACGGAACTCGGCCACTTCGCGGGCTTTCTTCTCGTCGGGAACAACCTGTACCTGTTCACCCGCTTCCGGGGCACCGTCCAGGCCCAGCACTTCCACCGGGATGGAGGGGCCGGCAGAGGTGATCGGCTTGCCGTTCTCGTCCACCATGGCCCGCACGCGACCGAAGTGCGCACCGGCCAGCAGCATGTCACCAATATTCAGCTCACCTGCCTGCACCAGAATGGAGGCAACGGTACCGCGACCTTTTTCAATGCGCGATTCGATCACCACACCGGTGGCCGAGCCGGTGGCCGGCGATTTCAGTTCCAGCAATTCTGACTGCAGCAGGATGGCATCCAGCAGGTCATCCACGCCCTGGCCGGAGTGCGCGGATACGTTGATGAACTGATATTCACCGCCCCACTCTTCCGGAATCACGTCCTTGGTGGCCAGCTCGTTACGAACCCGGTCCGGGTCTGCCTGCTCTTTATCAATCTTGTTCACGGCAATGATGATCGGGGCACCGGATGCCTTGGCGTGATTGATCGCCTCTTCGGTTTGCGGCATCACGCCATCGTCTGCGGCGACTACAATCACCACGATATCAGTGGCTTTGGCACCACGCGCACGCATGGCCGTAAAGGCGGCGTGACCCGGGGTGTCCAGGAAGGTGATCATGCCCTTCTCATGCTGTACGTGGTAAGCACCGATGTGCTGGGTAATGCCGCCCGCTTCACCGTCGGCCACCTTGGCCTTGCGGATATAATCCAGCAGGGAGGTTTTACCGTGGTCCACGTGCCCCATGATGGTGACTACCGGCGCACGATCATTCAGGTCCACATCGTCACGGTTGACCATATCGGCCAGGTGATCTTCGAGAACTTCTTCCTGACCTTTGCTGGCGACGGCCTTGTGGCCCATTTCTTCCACCAGCAAAAACGCGGTTTCCTGATCAATAAACTGGTTGACCGTCGCCATTTCACCCATCTTCATCATGGCCTTGATCAGTTCCTTGGCCTTGATGTTCATGCGCTGGGCCAGATCGCCCACGGTAATGGTTTCCGGTACTTCGACTTCGTAGATTTTCTTCTCCGTCGGGGTTTTAAAGCCGTGCTGCTTGTTCATGGAGCTCTTCATCTGCCCATGAGCAACGCCCGCCGATTTCGGCTTGCGGCGACGACGACGAGACTGGCGCTCTTCACGCTGATAACTGGCTTCCTGAGCGGCAACAACAATAGAGGACCCTTTGTCTTCCTCTTCTTCAGGCTTTTTCTCTTCCTGATCGCCACGTTTTTCCAGCTCAGCAGCAATCCGCGCCGCTTCTTCAGCAGTACGGCGAGCGGCTTCTTCTTCCGCTTTCTTGCGAGCTTCGGCTTCTTGCTTGCGCTTGGCCTCATCCGCTTCACGCTGCTTGCGTTCCGCTTCCTCGCGCTTGGCTTTCTCTTCCGGGGTTTCGGTCTTGGCTGGCTTCTTGGCGGTTGCCGTCTTGGGCACGGAGACACGCTTGGTCTTTTCTTCCGCCGCCTTTTCACCTGCAGCCTTACGCTCGGCTTCCGCACGAGCCTTGGCTTCTTCCTCTTTCTTGCTGGCCGCTTCTTCTTCGGCCTGACGCTTGGCCGCTTCTTCCGCCTTGCGTTTCTCTTCTTCCGCCAGACGCGCAGCCTCTTCCGCCGCCTTGCGTTCGGCTTCTTCGCGTTCCTGCTCCTCAAGCGCTTCGCGCTTCACGTAGGTGCGCTTCTTGCGCACTTCCACGTTAACGGTCTTGGATTTGCCCGCCGCACCGGTGGTCTTGATAGTGCTGGTGGACTTGCGCTTGAGGGTAATCTTCTTGGCTTCGGTATCCGCGGCACCATGGGACTTGCGCAGATGGGCAAGAAGCTGCTGCTTCTGCTCATCGGAGACCACTTCGCTGGCATCGCCATGGGGTAGCCCGGCGTCTTTCATCTGCGAAAGCAGTTTCTCGACGGGGGTCCCTACGATGTCGGCCAGTTTCTTTACGGTCGTTTCTGCCATGTCAGCAACACTCTCCTGTCCGTCTCTAGCAGGCTATTGAAAATAGCCTGGGCCATTGCCCTGGGGGCGAATGACCGCGCTGCCCGGCACATTCCGGTCAGCGCATTGTGTGCTTATCTTTGCGGGCCATACCGCGAAGATAGCTTGAAAAGCACCTTATGGCCTTTTCAACACCCTGCTGTTGGTGCCCGCGTCCAATCCGCTTAAAGGCCGTTACGCCCCGGCTTCATTTTCATCAGCGAACCAGGGGGCCCGGGCAGTCATGATCAGCTCGGCGGCACGCTCTTCGCTCATGCCACTGATGTCCATCAAATCATCCACCGCCTGTTCGGCCAGATCTTCCATGGTGGGGATACCGCGCGATGCCAGTTCCACAGCCAGGTCACGATCCATGCCTTCCATATTCAGAAGGTCTTCAGCAGGCTCGGCCAGCTCGAATTTCTCTTCGGATACCAGGGCTTTGGTCAGCAGGACATCCTTGGCGCGCTGGCGCAGGGCATCGACGATATCTTCATCGAACCCGTCGATAGCGAGCATCTCTTCTTCCGGCACGTAGGCCACTTCTTCCAGGGTGGTAAAACCTTCATCCACCAGAATGCCGGCAACATCTTCGTCCACGTCCAGTTCTTTCATGAACGTTTCCAGTGCCTGGGCAGCTTCCTCTTCCTGTTTGTTCTGGGCATCGTCAAGGGTCATGACGTTGAGTTCCCAGCCAGTCAGTTCAGAGGCCAAACGGATATTCTGGCCGCTACGGCCGATGGCCTGAGCCAGAGCAGACTCGTCTTCCACCGCGATATCCATGGAGTGACTTTCTTCATCCATAACAATGGAAGCCACTTCCGCCGGCTGCATGGCATTGATCACCAACTGTGCCGGGTTGTCGTCCCACAGGACGATATCGATACGTTCACCGGCGAGCTCATTGGAGACCGCCTGAACACGGGCACCGCGCATACCCACGCAGGCACCCACCGGATCAATACGCTGGTCATTGCTTTTCACGGCGATCTTGGCACGGGATCCAGGATCACGGGCAGCGCCCTTGATTTCGATCAGCTCTTCACCGATTTCCGGCACTTCAATCTTGAACAGCTCGACCAGCATGTCCGGGCAGGCTCGGCTGGCAAACAG
This sequence comes from Alcanivorax sp. HI0007, assembly GCF_001635525.1. Lineage (NCBI taxonomy): Bacteria > Pseudomonadati > Pseudomonadota > Gammaproteobacteria > Oceanospirillales > Alcanivoracaceae > Alcanivorax > Alcanivorax sp. HI0007. The sequence continues at coordinate 61,229 of NZ_LWEJ01000117.1, read as the reverse complement.
CTGCGGGCCACGGTTTTCTTCGTTCACGCCCAGCAAATACGCACGGATTCGGTCATTCTGACGCACCGCTTCACGGGGAATCATGTGCTCGCGGGTAATCAACGCTTCCGCATTCCCGCCCAGATCCAGAACGATGGAATCCCGGTTGGCTTTTTTGACGATGCCGCTAATCAACTCACCAATGCGATCACGATACTCTTCGATGATCTGGCGACGCTCGGCTTCGCGCACTTTCTGCACGATAACCTGTTTGGCAGTCTGGGCACCGATACGACCGAAGGCTTCCGATTCGATCTCTTCTTCCCAGGTGTCACCAATCTGCAGAGACGGATCCTGCTCATGGGCTTCATCAAGGGTCAGCTGTTTACCGAATTCATAAAGCTCTTCGTCGGGTACGACGTGCCATACGCGGAACGTGCGGGAATCGCCGGATACCCGGTCAATATCCACGCGAATTTCCACGTCTTCTTCCTTAAAGCGTTTTTTGGTAGCGGCCGCCAGTGCCAACTCGATGGCCTCGAAAATCACGTCACGGCTGACGCCTTTTTCGTTTGATACGGTTTCCGCTACCAGCAGGATCTCTTTGTTCATGGCCAAGCCTTTACAAAGACAAAGTTCTTCAGGGCGTGCTCAGTCGAAGCGAGGCTGCAACCGGGCACGATCTACCTGACTGTAAGGAATACGCAGAGTGTCGCCATCAAGCTCCACCACCAGCGTTTCGCCATCCACGGCCACAATGGCCGCCGTCATTTTACGCTTGCCTGATACCGGCGCCAGCAACTTCAGCTGAACATCTTCACCGATATAGTCGGCATATTGCGCAATATCAAACATGGGCCGATCCATGCCCGGCGAAGACACCTCCAGGTTGTATTCGCCAGGTATTGGATCTTCCACATCCAGCACGCCGCTGATTTCGTGACTCACCGCCGCGCAATTATCTACTGTGATACCGTCGCTGTGGTCGATATAGACACGCAAAACAGCCCCGCGCCCCTGGATATGTTCAATACCCCAAAGCACGAAGCCCAAGTCCTCAACGACCGGAGCCAGCAGCTCCGTCAATTGTTCTACGCGTTTCGACATGTCCTTTCCGACAGTACAAACAAAAAATGGGCCTGGGGACAATACAGCCACTGCAAGGAAGCCATGCAATCGACCGCACATCCACCGCCCATTCCACTGCTGCGGATAACAAAAGGCCCCTGCTAGAGGGGCCTTTTGTCCGCTTTGAACCCGCCGTAGCCGGTTCTTCTAAGTGGTAGCGGGGGCAGGATTTGAACCTACGACCTTCGGGTTATGAGCCCGACGAGCTACCAGACTGCTCCACCCCGCAATAAACCGTTGAACCGTAAGCGCCCCTCGGCACTCGATCTGCATTCTGGTACGTGCAGATCTTTTGGTTCCAGCTGACTGAGCCTGACTCGCTAAAGCTGCTCAACCGGCCTCAAATATCGAGCGCAAATAGTACTTAGAGGCGCTCACTCTGTCAAGGCAAAGACGAAAAAAACATTTATTTTTCGCTGCCTTAGCACAACAAGGAGCACACCCCTTCTGTGCAGTTGCAAGCACTCCTGTGCCCGCATTACCGACACGGCTGGCGACGTTTTTTGTCGCAGAAACCAGGCCGGCAGACACAACCCCGTTGTGCCGTTTTTGGTGATCGCAGACTTCCGCCATCACCCCGCTCAAGACAGTCAAGCGCTGTCTGACCGGACCGAGATCCACTCAGGACCTCTCTTCCAAATTGGTGCCGAAGGCCGGACTTGAACCGGCACGAGCGAAGCTCACTACCCCCTCAAGATAGCGTGTCTACCAATTCCACCACTTCGGCAAAGAACGCTTTACTTACTGCTCCGACTGAGGCACTTCAGTCGGGGCCGGGGATTCTACCCCAGCTTGAGGCACATCCGAAACCTCTTTTTGCGCCGGCACCTCATCGGATGCCACAGGCACCTCTGACAGAGTGGCGGGCACATCAGAATCCACTGGAGCCGCGGGCACATCGTCTTCCTGCTGCTCAAGGGTTTCCAGTTCCGGCAAGAAGCTGCGCACACCCTCGGCTTCCTGGCGCGCCATCCAGGCCAGCGCCATACTGGTGACAAAGAACACCACCGCCAGCAGCGCCGTGGCACGGGTCAGGAAATTGGCTGACCCGGCACTGCCAAATACGGTCTGCGATCCCCCGCCACCGAAAGAGGCTCCGGCATCGGCACCTTTACCGTGCTGAATCAGCACCAGACCGATCAGGCCAAGGGCCGCCAGTACATGCACTACGTGAACAACAATATCCATAATGACTCTATTATTCCGCCGCCTGACAGATAGCAATAAAACTGTCAGCTGTTAACGATGCCCCGCCTATCAGACCCCCATCGATGTCTGACTGGGCAAACAGAAGGGCGGCATTATCCGCCTTTACACTGCCGCCGTAAAGCAAGCACAGCGATTCAGCGATATCCGGATCGTTTTTTTCCAATGACGCCCGCAACGAGGCGTGCACTTCCTGGGCCTGCTCCGGGCTGGCAGTCCTGCCGGTGCCGATGGCCCACACAGGTTCATAGGCCACCACCGCCTTACCGAAAGCCGCAATACCTACGGCATCAATCACCGCCTGCAACTGTCCACAGACCACGGATTCCGTGTTTCCGGCTTCACGCTCTTCCAGGGTTTCTCCCACACAGAGGATCGGAACCAGGCCCGCGGCCTGGGCGCGAGAAAACTTGTCGGCGATCACCGCATCGGTTTCCCCGTACAGGGCACGGCGCTCGGAATGACCCACAATCACGTGACTGCAGCCCACCTCCGCAAGCATGGCTGCGGACACCTCGCCAGTGAAAGCCCCGTCATCCTGATCACTCAGATTCTGCCCACCCACCTTGATGGCCGCCGGCAGCTGGCTTCTGGCCGCAGCCAGGTAGGGAAAGGGCGGACAGATCAACACCTGCGCCACACCCTCATAGCTGCCCAACGCTTCCGCCATCTCAGACAGAAGTGCCTCCCGCCCGTTCATTTTCCAGTTACCGGCAACCAGCGGTGTTCTTGATTTCATTTGTCATTTCCTTGAATAGAAAAATGCCGCAAGCCCAAGGGCGATTACGCAATCGCCTTTTCCACCACATCCGCCAGCTCGCGGCACAGGGCAGCCACCTGGTCCGGGTCCTTGCCCTCGATCATCACCCGCACCAATGGCTCGGTGCCGGAAGGCCGCAGCAGGATGCGGCCATTACCGGCCAGCGCTTTTTCGGCTTCCGCCATGGCCGTTTTGACTTCGGGCTTGTCCATAAAGCCGTCACGATTGGGGCCTCGCACGTTGATCATCGTCTGGGGCAACAAGGCCACATCCCCCACCGCCTCCGCCAGGCTCTGGTCTCGACGTGACAGCGCCGCCAGAACCTGCAAGGCTGAAACCGTGCCATCTCCGGTGGACGTGCGATCCAGACAAACCAGATGGCCGGAAGACTCGCCACCGATTAACCAACCACGCTGGTCAAGCTGCTCCATCACATAACGATCCCCCACCTTGGCACGCACGAACTCAATATCCAGCGCCTGCAGGGCCAGCTCAAGACCGAAATTGGACATCAGGGTACCGACTACGCCGGGCAGTTCCGCCCCGCTCTCCTTGCGATCGCGGGCCACTACGAACAATAGCTGATCGCCGTCCACCAGATTACCGCTGTGATCCACCATGATCAGCCGGTCCGCATCGCCATCCAGCGCCACCCCGAGGTCCGCTTTTTCCTCAATCACGCGCTGCTGCAGCTTTTCCGGATGCGTGGAGCCGCAATCGCGGTTGATATTGAAGCCGTCCGGCGTGTTGGCCAGGGCCACCACCTCAGCACCCAGCTCCTCGAACACATCCGGGGCAATGTGGTACGCCGCACCATTGGCGGTATCGACCACAATCTTCATGCCATTCAGGTTCAATCCGGGCACCGTGCTCTTGCAGAATTCAATGTACCGACCTCGGGCATCATCAATCCGGCGCACTTTGCCAAGCTGGTCAGTGGCCACGACCGACATCTCTTCATCCAGAAGCCGCTCAATTTCCAGCTCAATGTCATCACTGAGCTTGCGCCCGTCCGCGCCAAAGAACTTGATGCCGTTATCGGTGTAGGCGTTATGGGAGGCGGAAATGACAATACCTGCCTGGGCCGATAGCGTCCGGGTCAGATAGGCAATGCCCGGTGTCGGCAGAGGGCCGAGCAGACGCACATCAACACCCGCCGCAGAAATGCCCGCTTCCAGGGCCGACTCGAACATATACCCGGAAATACGGGTATCCTTGCCAATCAGAATCTTGCTGCCGCCGCGGGCAGCCAGCACTTTACCGGCCGCCCAACCCAGTTTGAGCACGAAATCCGGAGTAATGGGGAATTCCCCTACCGTGCCCCGCACGCCATCTGTCCCGAAATATTTACGCGCCATGACGACTCCTTGTGCAGTTATTTTGTGCGCTCACCGCCACTTGACTGTCGAACGGCATGTGCGAGACGCACCACATCCACGGTTTCCTTCACATCGTGTGCGCGAACGATCATTGCACCGCGCTCAACACACATCACGGCCGCTGCCAGACTGGCGGGCAACCGCTCATTCACGTCCCGACCGAGCAGTTTACCAAACAGAGACTTGCGTGAGATACCGATCAGAATTGGCAGTGCCAATTCCTGCAAAGCGGCCATTTCATGCATTAGCGTGAGGTTGTGTGCCACGGTTTTGGCAAAGCCAAAACCCGGATCGACAAGCAGTCGTTCGCGGGGAATGCCCACCTGCCCACAGGCGGCAATGCGTTGGCGCAGGAAATCAACCACCTCGGCGGTGACGTCCTGGTAACGGGGATCGTCCTGCATGTTGCCGGGCTCTCCTCGCATGTGCATCAGACACACAGGTAACCCGCTGGCAGCCGCAGCGTCCAGGGCCCCGGATCGGCGCAGGGCACGGACATCATTGATCATGCCTGCGCCTGCTGCCGCGGCACCATGAATCACTGCGGCAGTGCTGGTATCCACAGACACAAGGGCATCAAGCTCCGACGTCAGCGCCTCGACGACCGGCACCACCCTGTCCAGCTCCTGCTGTTCGGACACCGGTGCCGCACCGGGACGGGTGGACTCGCCGCCCACGTCAATAATGGCCGCACCATCCGCCAGCATTCGCTCCGCCTGACGCAGGGCAGCATCCCGCTCGGTAAAGCGGCCACCATCGGAAAAGGAATCCGGGGTTACATTCAGTATCCCCATAACGACAGGCGCGGACAGGTCTAGTGTCCGCGCCCCACAGGTCAGCGTTTCAATCATGGATCAGTGAGTATTGGCAGGCCCACCGATGGCATCGTCACCCGGCTCTTTATCCCCGGTGGCGGCACCATTGCCCGGCCCCTGATCGCGCCAGTCTTTCGGCGGACGAGGCTTGTGGCCAGCCATGATGTCGTCGATCTGACCGGCATCAATGGTTTCGTATTGCATCAAGGCTTCCGCCATCAGGTCCAGCTTGTCGCGGTTGTCCTCGAGAATCTGCTTGGCCCGGCCATAGCAGCTATCAATGATAGCCCTCACCTCGCGATCAATCTCTTCAGCGGTCTGCTCGGACATGCTCTTGCGCTGGGACATTTGCTTGCCCAGGAAGACCTCGCCCTCTTCTTCCTCGTAGGCCAGCGGGCCCAGCTTCTCGCTCAGCCCCCACTTGGTCACCATGGCACGGGCAAGCTTGGTAGCACGCTCAATGTCGTTGGAGGCACCGGTTGTGACACCGTCGAAGCCCAATGTCATTTCCTCGGCCAGACGACCGCCGTAGAGCGAACAGATGGAAGATTCCAGACCGCGCTTGGACTGGGAATACTTGTCTTCTTCCGGCAGGTACATGGTCACACCCAGAGCCCGGCCCCGGGGAATGATGCTGACCTTGTAGACAGGATCATGTTCCGGCACCAGACGCCCGACAATGGCGTGACCCGCCTCGTGATAGGCAGTATTCAGCTTTTCTTTCTCGCTCATCACCATGGAGCGGCGTTCGGCGCCCATCAGGATCTTGTCCTTTGCTTTCTCAAACTCCTCCATGGACACCATGCGCTTGTTGGCGCGGGCAGCGAACAGCGCAGCTTCATTGACCAGGTTGGCCAGGTCCGCGCCGGAGAAACCGGGAGTACCACGGGCAATCACACTGGGGTCCACATCTTCGGAGATAGGCACCTGACGCATGTGTACCTTGAGCACGTGTTCGCGGCCACGGATATCCGGCAGCGGCACCGTTACCTGACGGTCGAAACGGCCCGGGCGCAACAGCGCCGGGTCCAGCACGTCGGGACGGTTGGTGGCGGCGATCACGATAATGCCCTCATTGCCATCAAAGCCATCCATTTCCACCAGCAGCTGGTTCAACGTCTGCTCACGCTCATCGTGACCACCGCCCAGGCCGGCGCCACGGGAGCGCCCCACCGCATCAATTTCGTCGATGAAGATAATGCAGGGAGAATGCTTCTTGGCCTGCTCGAACATGTCGCGCACACGGCTGGCACCCACACCCACGAACATTTCCACGAAATCAGAGCCGGAAATACTGAAGAACGGCACCTTGGCCTCACCGGCAATCGCCTTGGCGAGCAGGGTCTTACCGGTACCCGGAGAGCCAACCATCAGCACACCGCGGGGAATCTTGCCGCCCAAGCGCTGGAATTTGGCCGGATCGCGCAGGAACTCCACAAGCTCCTGCACTTCTTCCTTGGCCTCTTCCACGCCCGCCACATCGGCGAAGGTGGTTTTGATCTGGTCTTCGCCCAGCAATTTCGCCTTGGATTTACCAAAGGTCATCGGGCCACTGCCACCTCGGCCCCCGCCCTGCATCTGGCGCATGAAAAAGATAAAAATAGCCAAGATGATCAGAATCGGCAGTACGGACAGGAACAGCTGCATCAGGAAACCCTGACGCTCCGGCTCCACACCCACCACATTCACCTTGTTCTGGATCAACGTGGGCATCAGGTTGGTGTCCAGAGTCGGCGGTTTGACCGTCTTGAACTGGCTGCCATCCTTGTAGGTGCCGGTAATCGCACTTTCGCCGATCTTGGCTTCCTGCACGTCACCACTCTCTACCCGCGAGATGAAGTCCGAGTAGGGAATACTGGTTGTTGCAGGCTGGGTGCTGATGCTGGACGCCACCACGTAAAGGACGCCGGCGATAACCAGCCACAGCACAATATTCTTGGTCATGTCGTTCAAGGGAGACCTCGATCAATTCCGGGCGCTTGACGCGCACAATAACGAACTTACACCTTACACCATTTGCCGAACCCTGAGTAATGCCGGTTCGGACAGCAAAACGGCCATTTTACGGCTTATTTCAGACCACTTGCCAGCTGGTACACCTCGGTGGATCGGGCCCGGCTGGCGGCCGGCTTGCGGCTGACAACCCGGTCAAAACGCTGCAGCAGCATTTGCCGGTACTCGTCAAACCCTTCGCCCTGGAATACCTTGACCAGAAACTGGCCATCCGGTTCCAGTACCCGCTCGGCCATATCCAGCGCCAACTCCGCCAGATACATGGCCCGCGGCTGATCCACGCCCTTGTTACCACTCATATTGGGGGCCATGTCGGACATTACAAGGTCTGCCTTGCGATCCCCGAGGGCCGCCAGGATTTGCTCATACACCGCATCTTCGCGGAAATCCCCTTCGATGAAGGTCACATCCGGCAAGGCGTCCATGGGAAGGATATCGCTGGCGATGACAGTGCCGTGTGAACCCATCAGCCGGCCCGCCACCTGGGACCAGCCACCCGGCGCGGCCCCCAGGTCCAGCACTGTCATACCGGGCCGGAACAGGCGGTCCTTCTCATGCATTTCCAGCAACTTGAAGCTGGCGCGGGAGCGGTAGCCCTCCGCCTGGGCCTTCGCCACCCACTGGTCGCTGAAATGCTCCTTGAGCCAGGCCTTGCTGGTTTTGGAACGGCTCGATTTCGCCATCAGAGATTACCTCACCCACCCGGTTTGCCGTTCCTGTGCGTAACGGCTGCTTTTCAATTTGCTAACCCGTAGAATACGCCCACTGTCGGGGCAACCCGGACATTCCCTTATTTCCGGTGTCGCCCCGCTGGTGACACCTTGCAGCTCTGGAGCCACACCGTGCCGCTATCGCAACAGGACATCAAACGGCTGCGCCGTATTGGCCACCACCTCAAGCCCGTGCTCATTTTCGGTGGCAAAGGCCTTACCGAAACCTTTATCGAAGAGCTGAACCTGCGCCTGGAAGACCACGAATTGATCAAGGTGAAGGTCAATGCGGAAACCCGTGACGACCGGGCCGCCATCGTCCAGGCCCTGAGCGAAAAGGGTAGCGCCGAGCTGATCCAGCGCATCGGCAACATTGCCCTGCTCTACCGGCCGGCACAGAAACCCAACCCGAAACTATCCAATATCCTGCGCTATCAGGACGCATAACTGCCGCCTGACTTCCTCGCAGGCCTTATGAAAAAGGCGACGTTAAACGTCGCCTTTTCCCTTGCAACTTGAACCTTTCAACTTGCAACTCAGATGTGCTCGACCTTGTCGACCTCATACTCGCGGGTGCCCCCGGGAGTATCGATCTGCACCACATCACCTTCTTCCCGGCCGATCAGGCCGCGGGCGATGGGAGAATTGACGCTCAACTTGCCCTGCTTGATGTTGGCTTCGTCGTCACCCACGATCTGGTAAACCTTCTCTTCGTCGGTATCCACATCAATGATGGTGACGGTCACGCCAAAGATCACCTTGCCGGTGTTTTCCAGCTCGGTGATATCGATGATCTGCGCGGCGCCCAGCTTTGACTCGATCTCGTTGATCCGCCCCTCGCAGAAACCCTGCTGCTCACGGGCCGCATGGTATTCCGCGTTTTCTTTCAGATCGCCATGCTCACGAGCCTCGGCAATGGCAGCCGTAATGCGCGGGCGATCTTCCCGCTTCAGCTTCTCCAGCTCCGCACGCAGGGCATCGGCCCCTTTGGCGGTCATTGGTATGCGTTGCATAGTTGTCCTCGTCTTTTTATGGAAACCGCCCGGAGCACTCGGCTCCGAGCGCTCCATGGGACGATTTACTGCATTTGGGCGTGCAAATCCTGCAAGCGGCGAACCGTCGGCTCGCCACTGATACCCAGCGCCTGACACACCGCATGGGCCGCCGTAATGGTGGTGGTATAGAACACCCGGTGCTGCAGGGCAGAACGACGGATGGCGAAGGAATCACGAATCGCCTGTTTGCCCTCGGTGGTGTTCACGATCAGGGCAATCTCGTCATTCTTGATCATGTCGACGATATGCGGACGCCCTTCCAGCACCTTGTTGACCACTTTCACTTCCAGACCAGCGTCGCTGATCACCTTGGCAGTGCCGCGTGTAGCCACCAGGTTGAATCCACGCTCGATCAGCATACGCGCCACATCAATGGCTGCCGGCTTGTCCACTTCCCGCACGGAAATAAAGGCGGTACCTTTTTCCGGCAGTTTTTCGCCAGCACCCAGGGACGCCTTGCCAAAGGCTTCCGCAAAGGTGGCACCCACACCCATCACTTCCCCGGTGGATTTCATTTCCGGGCCCAGGATCGGGTCTACCTTCGGGAACTTGGCAAACGGGAAGACCGCTTCCTTCACGAAGTAGTGCTGCGGTTTGACCTCTTCAGTGAAGCCCTGTTCCTTGAGGCTGGTACCGGCCATGCAACGGGCGGCCACCTTGGCCAGAGACACGCCGATGCACTTGGACACGTAGGGCACGGTCCGTGATGCACGGGGATTCACCTCCAGAACATACACCTCACCGCTCTTGACGGCGAACTGCACATTCATCAGGCCGATCACGCCCAGCTCCAGCGCCATATCGGCGGCCTGCTGGCGCATCACGTTCTGCACCTCTTCGTCCAGGGAGTACGGCGGCAGCGAACAGGCGGAGTCACCGGAGTGCACGCCAGCCTGCTCGATATGCTGCATGATGCCGCCGATTACCACGTCGGTACCATCACAGACCGCATCCACGTCCACCTCGATGGCGTCATCCAGGAAGCGATCCAGCAGCACCGGCGAGTCGTTGGACACGGAAACCGCGTTCATCATGTAGTTGCGTAGCTCGGCCTCGCTGTAGACGATTTCCATGGCACGACCACCCAGCACATAGGAAGGACGCACCACCAGCGGGTAACCGATTTCCTCCGCCAGACGCACCCCATCTTCCATGGAGCGGGCGGTACGGTTGGGCGGCTGCTTGAGGCCCAGCTTGTTGACCATCTGCTGGAAACGCTCCCGGTCTTCTGCCTCGTCAATGGCATCCGGCGGGGTACCGATAATGGGCACACCGGCGGCCTGCAGGGCACGGGCCAGCTTCAGCGGCGTCTGGCCGCCGTACTGCACGATCACACCCTTGGGTTTTTCCTTGGCGACGATGGCCAGCACGTCTTCCAGGGTCACCGGCTCAAAATACAGGCGATCGGAAGTGTCGTAATCCGTGGACACGGTCTCCGGGTTACAGTTGACCATGATGGTCTCGTAACCGTCATCCTTCATGGCGAAGGCGGCGTGCACACAGCAGTAATCGAACTCGATCCCCTGACCGATCCGGTTGGGGCCACCACCGATAACCATGATCTTGTCACGGTCGGACGGGTTCGCCTCGCACTCTTCGTCATAGCTGGAGTACATGTAGGCGGTGTCGGTGGAAAATTCCGCCGCACAGGTATCCACTCGCTTGTAGATGGGCTGCACACCCAGCTCTTCGCGTTTGCCGCGCACGTCCGCTTCCTTCACCCCCAGCAGCTGGGCTAGACGGGCATCGGAGAACCCCTTGCGCTTGAGTGCGTAAAGACTGTCACGGCTCAGGTCGCTGAAGGTAGTGGCTGCCAGCTGCTGCTCGGCGCGCACCAGATCTTCAATCTGCACCAGGTACCAGCGGTCGATCTTGGTGATATTGAACACATCATCCACGGTCATACCGACCCGGAAGGCATCACCGACGATCCAGATCCGCTCCGGTCCTGGCGTGGCCAGCAACTGGGCCACCTGCTCGCGGGCATCCGGCGCGGACGGATCCACGCTGGGATCAAAGCCCACGGACTCGGTTTCCAGACCGCGCAGGGCTTTCTGTACGGATTCCTGGAAGTTGCGGCCGATGGCCATCACTTCGCCCACGGACTTCATCTGGGTGGTCAGCACCGCGTCGGCTTCGGCGAACTTTTCAAAGTTGAAGCGCGGAATCTTGGTAACCACGTAATCGATGGACGGTTCGAAAGAGGCCGGAGTCTTGCCGCCGGTGATCTCGTTCTGCAGTTCGTCAAGGGTGTAACCAACCGCCAGCTTGGCGGCCACCTTGGCAATCGGGAAGCCGGTGGCCTTGGACGCCAGCGCTGAAGAACGGCTCACCCGCGGGTTCATTTCGATCACTACCATGCGGCCGTTGTCCGGGTTGACCCCGAACTGTACGTTGGAACCGCCGGTTTCCACACCGATCTCGCGCAGCACCGCCAGGGAGGCGTCGCGCATGATCTGGAACTCTTTATCGGTCAGGGTCTGCGCCGGTGCCACGGTGATCGAGTCACCGGTGTGCACGCCCATGGGGTCAAAGTTTTCGATGGAGCAAACGATGATGCAGTTGTCCTTTTTATCGCGGACCACTTCCATCTCGTACTCTTTCCAGCCCAGCAGGGACTCGTCGATCAACAGCTCGTTGGTGGGCGACAGGTCCAGACCACGCTGACAGATTTCCTCGAACTCTTCCCGGTTATAGGCAACACCGCCACCGGAGCCGCCCATGGTGAAACTGGGCCGGATAATGCAGGGAAAGCCCAGATCTTCCAGGGCCGCATTGGCCTCTTCCATGTTGTGGGCGATGGCAGAGCGCGGGCATTCCAGACCGATGGCTTTCATGGCCTGGTCGAAACGGTGCCGGTCTTCCGCCTTGTCGATGGCATCCTGGGTGGCGCCGATCATTTCCACACCGAACTCGGCCAGCACACCGTGCTTGTCCAGATCCAGGGCGCAATTCAGGGCAGTCTGCCCGCCCATGGTGGGCAGCAGGGCGTCCGGGCGCTCTTTTTCGATGATCTTGGCCACGGTTTGCCAGGTGATCGGCTCGATATAGGTGGCATCGGCCATGGCCGGGTCGGTCATGATGGTGGCCGGATTGGAGTTCACCAGGATGACCCGGAACCCTTCTTCACGCAGGGCCTTGCAGGCCTGGGCACCGGAGTAGTCAAACTCACAGGCCTGACCGATCACAATCGGGCCAGCGCCAATGATGAGAATGCTTTGTATGTCAGTTCTTTTCGGCATAGTTCACTAACCGTCAGACGTAAATGGCTGCATCAGGGACCCGGCGAAGCCGGGTCTGGCTCTGGCTTACTTTTGGCTGCTGGCTTCCATCAGTTCGATGAAATGATCGAACAGCGGCGCACAGTCTCGCGGCCCCGGGCTGGCTTCCGGGTGCCCCTGGAAACTGAAGGCCGGCACATCGGTGCGGTGAATACCCTGCAAGGTGCCATCGAAGAGGGACACATGCGTCACCTTCAGATTATCGGGCAGGGAGTCCATATCCACGGCAAAACCATGGTTCTGGCTGGTAATCATCACCGTGTCGTCGGCCAGGGTTTTCACCGGGTGGTTGGCACCGTGGTGGCCCGTGCCCATCTTCATGGTTTTCGCCCCGCTGGCCAGCGCCAGCAGCTGATGGCCCAAGCAGATACCGAACACCGGCTTGCCGGTGGCAACAATCTCCTTGATGGCCTCGATGGCGTAATCACAGGGCTCCGGATCACCGGGGCCGTTGGACAGAAAGATGCCATCAGGATTCATTGCCAGCACGTCAGCGGCCGGGGTCTGCGCCGGCACCACCGTGAGCTTGCAACCGCGCTCCACCAGCATGCGCAGGATGTTGCGTTTGACGCCGTAATCATAGGCCACCACATGGAAGCGGCTATCGACGCCCTCCGTGTGGCCCTTTTCCAGATCCCAGGTGGACTCGGTCCAGGTATAGGCATCACTGACGGTGACTTCCTTGGCCAGGTCCATGCCCTTGAGCCCCGGGAAGGCCTTGGCCGCTTCCAGTGCCTTGGACTCATCCAGGTTATCGCCGGCAAGGATGCAGCCGTTCTGGGCACCCTTGTCACGCAGGATACGGGTCAGGCGGCGGGTATCGATCTCCGCAATGGCCACGATATTGTTGTCGCGCAGGTAGTCCGGCAAGGACTGCTGGCTACGCCAGTTGCTGACCGTCATGGCCAGATCGCGAATCACCAGGCCGGACGCCCAGATCTGCGCGGACTCTTCGTCCTCGGGCGTCACACCGGTGTTGCCAATATGAGGATAGGTCAGGGTCACAATCTGTTTGGCGTAGGAGGGATCCGTAAGGATTTCCTGGTAGCCGGTCATAGCGGTGTTGAACACCACTTCACCCACGGTCTGACCCGTGGCACCGATAGCAACACCCCGAAAGATGCTTCCGTCTTCAAGAGCGAGAATGGCGGGAACCGTCAACGCAACCTCCAGGCTGGTAAGAATATAGGGAGATATGCGGCAGGGCACATTCGCAAAAAAGCGAGATGGATTGCTCCACCTCGCTTTTTCATGAAATTCGTCATCAGTGCCCCGCACGCCCATCACGGGCTGCGCGCTATTTTAGGGGCTCAGCCGGCAAATGTCACCCTTTGCCGGGCGCAACCGACCGCTGGCAGCCCCCGGGGCTTTCTCAGGCCTTGCCCCAGCCGGCGCTTTCACCCGCCAGACCAAGCACATCCTGCATGTCGAACAATCCCTTGTCGTGGCTGGCCAGCCAGGCTGCGGCCCGGACCGCCCCGCGACCAAAGGCCATGCGACTGGAGGCCTTGTGGGTGATTTCCACCCGCTCGCCGTCTGCGGCGAACATGACGGTGTGATCGCCAACAATGTCCCCGGCACGAATGGTCTCGAAACCGATGGTCTGGCGATCGCGCTCACCGGTACGACCTTCACGCCCATAGACGGCGCATTCGTTCAGGTCACGTCCCAGGGTCTGGGCCACCACCTCCCCCATACGCAGCGCCGTACCGGAGGGCGCGTCGATCTTGTGGCGGTGATGGGCCTCAATCACCTCAATATCGGCCTCTTCCGCCATCACCCGGGCGGCAGTTTCCAGCAGCTTGAAGCACAGATTCACACCAATGGAGTAGTTGGGCGCGAAGCAGATGGCGATCTCTTCACTGGCGGTCCGCAGGGCAGCCTTCTGGTTTTCATCCAGCCCGGTCGTCCCGATCACCAGCTTGGTGCCCGCCGCGCGGCAGATTTCCACATTGCGGGCAGTGGCTTCCGGCACGGTAAAGTCAATAAACACATCGGCATCCCTGACCACCTTGTTCAGGTCATCCGCCAGCCGCACGCCGCTGGCTTCCTGCCCCACCAGCTCACCGGCATCGGCGCCGATCAGACTGGAACCGGGCACATCCACCGCCGCTGCCAGCGTGGTATCCGGGTTGGCCAGAGTGGCCTCAATCAGAATCCGGCCCATGCGACCGGCCGCACCGATAATGCCTACTTTCATGCTACTTCCTTGGAAATTGCACTGCGGCAGACTCCTTCGAGCCCGGCCACAGCAAAACGACTGAAGGCCGCTAGTCTACCAGAAAGGGCGGGCGGGTCACCGCGTAGAGATTGATGTTCTCCTTGCGCATGAACTTGCGCCGCTTGCGGTCAAAACGCCGGAAACTCATACCGCTGTCACGCCAGGCCTGCACCTCCTGCAAGCGCTTGCGGGCATAGGCCCGATCCAGCCACTCCATGGAAAACCGTGCCGGCAAATCGGCGGCCTTCTGTAATTGTGCCAACGCCCGCCCCGCGGCCTCATCCTGGTAGGTATAAAGCAGGCTGTTGGCATACTCATACCGCACAATCGCCAGATCCGGCACTGCCGCCAGCGACAACTCAAAAGGCTGCGTGGCATCCTCGCTATCCGCCGCCAGTGTCAGCCTGCCCGCCGCTTTGCCCACCCGGCGCAGCACATTGGCCTCAAAGGCGGCGCTCAGCGACAGCGCCAACGGATGGGACGGCTCCACTGCCAGAATCTCGGTGGCTGCATTGATCACCATGGCCGCGTAATTACGCTGCAATGTGGCCGGCACCGACTCATCCTCCGCCAGCCGCGCCACCGCATAACC
Organism: Alcanivorax sp. HI0007; assembly: GCF_001635525.1. Lineage (NCBI taxonomy): Bacteria > Pseudomonadati > Pseudomonadota > Gammaproteobacteria > Oceanospirillales > Alcanivoracaceae > Alcanivorax > Alcanivorax sp. HI0007. The sequence goes on along the minus strand of NZ_LWEJ01000117.1, from coordinate 46,090 downwards.
AAACCCCAGACGCAGCATGCAGTAATCCGCTGTCAGGGACTCTTCCCCTGGCAGGATCGCCACCTGCTCACCAAACCAGGCCATCTGATCAATGGCCTCCTGGAGCAGCTGCTGTTTCTCGGTGTGGCTCGGCGCCAGGTAGGTGGCATAGATAATCTGCGCCACCAGCCCCGGCACCCGGGCATACCCGCCATAGCGTTTGCCGAGCTCGCGGGCATGGCGGAAGTCGCCCCGGAAAAAGGCCTGCCAGACCTCAAGCACATTGCGGCTGTGCTGCTCCCAGTTGTCATCCTGGTAACGCAGGTCCCGATAGAGGGAAGGGAACCGCTGATAACGTGCCTTCAAGTAGTCCGGCGACGGGAACGGGATGCGCAGGCCCCGCATAAAGGTGGACCAGTGTTGACGAATTTCATCGAAGGTGTAGGTGTACGCGGAAGCCTCGAAGGGCGCCGACACCCAGGGCGCATCCAGCACCTGGTCATCCAGCGCCAGCGGCGCCTTCTGGGCAAAGGTAGCCCGTGCACGCTGGTGAGCCTGATCCACAGGCGCCGAATATAAAGAAAGGGGAAGACAACACAACATAGTCCCCAGCATCCCTGCCAGTCGCCGCGCAGCCATGATTACCTCTGTTATTGTTGTTTTTATGCACAATATCGCAGGGAAGGATAAAGCGGCAACGAAAGCGGTCAAATTTCAGACTATTGCCTGATCACCATAAAAAAAGCCCGGGCTTGGGGCACCGGGCTTTTTTATCAGGCTGGGAGAAAGGATTATTTGGCGTCGAAGAAACGCTTCACCCCTTCGAACCAGCTGCTCTTGCGCGGGTTATGGCGATTGCCCCCGCTTTCCAGGGATTCCTGGAATTTGCGCAACAGGTCTTTCTGCTCACCGGACAGTTTCACCGGTGTTTCGATTACTACCTTGCAGAGCAGATCCCCCGGGCCACCGCCGCGCACCGGAGTCACCCCCTTGCCGCGCAAACGGAACAGCTTGCCACTCTGGGTTTCCGCCGGGACTTTCAGTTTGACCTTGCCATTCAGGGTGGGCACATCGAGCTCGCCCCCCAGGGTGGCATCGACAAAACTGATCGGCACTTCGCAGAACAGGTTGGCCCCATCGCGCTGGAAGATATCGTGCTCGCGCACTGCCACCTGAACATACAGATCGCCGGCCGGAGCACCGTGCATACCCGCTTCGCCTTCCCCTGCCAGACGGATCCGGTCACCGGTGTCCACACCGGCAGGGATTTTCACCGACAGGGTCTTGGTGTTCTGCACCCGGCCCTGGCCACCACAATTAGTGCAGGGGTCCTTGATGATCTGCCCCTCACCCTTACAGGTTGGGCAGGTCTGCTGCACGGTAAAGAAACCCTGCTGCATGCGCACCTGGCCCATGCCACCACAGGTGTTACATGTAACTGGCTGGGACCCCTCTTTCGCACCACTGCCGTGACAGACCTCGCAGCTATCCCAGGTGGGGATGCGAATTTTCTCTTCGCAGCCGCGCACTGCCTGTTCCAGGGTTAGCTCCAGGGTATAACGCAGATCCGCACCCCGAGCCGGGCCACGACGACCACCGCCGCCGCCACCGAAGATGTCGCCGAAAATATCGCCGAAGATGTCACCAAAGCCACCCCCGCCGAAGCCGCCGGCTCCGCCAGCACCGGCCTGGCCATCCACACCGGCATGGCCGAACTGGTCATAGGCTGCCCGCTTCTGCTCATCGGCGAGCACCTCGTAGGCTTCCTTGGCTTCCTTGAACTTGGCCAACGCCTCCTGATCATCCGGGTTACGGTCCGGATGGTATTTCATGGCCAGACGTCGATAGGCCTTTTTCAAATCCTGCTGACTGGCATCCTTGGACGCCCCCAGCACTTCATAATAATCACGTTTGGACATAGTGGGCCTTTTTGAATCAGTCCCGTCACACAAAAACGCCGGCAGGTCGCCGGCAATAAAGAAGTTGCGCGGACCTCCCGGCTACCGCGCCTGGGCGCGGCACCGGGATGTCCGACGGCTTACTTCTTCTTGTCGTCGTCCACTTCTTCAAACTCGGCGTCGACCACGTCATCACCGGACGCTTTCTGCTGACCGGCTCCCGCATCGGCAGCGCCCTCGGCCTGCTGCGCCTGTTCGGCGTACAGCTTCTCGGCCAGCGGCGCAGAGACCTCGGACAGCGCCTTGATCTTGGCCTCGATGTCATCCTTGTCGCTACCTTTGGCGGCGGCTTCCAGCTCATCAGCGGCCTTGGTGATGGCTTCCTTCTCTTCGTCGGTGGCCTTGTCACCGGCCTCTTCCAGGGTCTTCTTGGTGGCGTGCACCAAGTGGTCCGCCTGGTTGCGGGTCTGCACCAGCTCTTCGAACTTCTTGTCTTCGTCCGCGTGGGCTTCGGCGTCCTTCACCATTTGATCTATTTCCTCATCGGTCAGACCGGAGGAGGCCTTGATCTGGATGGACTGCTCTTTGCCGGTCGCCTTGTCTTTCGCGCCCACGTGCAGAATACCGTTGGCGTCGATGTCGAAGGTCACTTCGATCTGCGGCATGCCGCGCGGTGCCGGCGGAATGTCTTCCAGGTTGAACTGGCCCAGCGACTTGTTCTGTGCCGCCTGCTTACGCTCACCCTGCAGCACATGCACGGTCACAGCGGTCTGGTTGTCATCCGCAGTGGAGAACACCTGGGACGCATTGGTCGGGATGGTGGTGTTCTTCTCGATCAGCGGTGTCATCACACCGCCCATGGTTTCGATACCCAGGGTCAGCGGGGTCACGTCCAGCAGCAACACGTCGGTGACATCACCACTCAATACCGCACCCTGAATGGCTGCGCCCATGGCAACGGCTTCATCCGGGTTCACGTCCTTGCGCGGCTCTTTGCCGAAGAACTCGGTCACTTTCTTCTGCACCAGCGGCATACGGGTCTGACCACCCACCAGAATCACGTCGGTAATATCGGCAGTTTTCACGCCCGCATCAGTCAGTGCCGTCTTGCACGGTTCCAGAGAACGGCTCACCAGGTCACCCACCAGGGATTCCAGCTTGGCACGGGTCACTTTCACCACCAGGTGCTTGGGACCAGTGCTGTCTGCGGTGATATACGGCAGGTTCACTTCGGTCTGCTCGGCGGAGGACAGCTCGATCTTGGCTTTCTCGGCCGCTTCCTTCAGACGCTGCATGGCCAGCGGATCACCGCCCAGGTCGATACCGGAATCTGCCTTGAACTGATCCGCCAGGAAGTTGATCAGCGCCAGGTCGAAATCCTCACCACCCAGGAAGGTGTCACCGTTGGTGGCCAGCACTTCAAACTGGTGCTCGCCGTCCACTTCGGCAATCTCGATGATGGAAATATCGAAGGTACCCCCACCCAGATCGTAGACCGCGATGGTGCGATCGCCGCCTTTCTTGTCCAGGCCATAGGCCAGGGCAGCCGCGGTGGGCTCGTTGATAATACGCTTCACGTCCAGGCCGGCGATGCGACCGGCATCCTTGGTGGCCTGACGCTGGGAATCGTTGAAGTACGCGGGCACGGTGATGACGGCCTCGGTAACGGCCTCACCCAGATAGTCTTCCGCGGTCTTCTTCATTTTCTTCAGCACCTGCGCAGAAATCTGCGGCGGCGCCATTTTCTCGCCCTTCACTTCCACCCAGGCGTCGCCATTGTCGGCCTTGGTGATCTTGTAGGGGACCATTTTGATGTCTTTCTGAACGACGCTGTCTTCAAAGCGACGGCCGATCAGACGCTTCACCGCGTACAGGGTATTTTCCGGGTTGGTCACCGCCTGACGCTTGGCAGACTGACCGACCAGGGTTTCCTTGTCGTCGGTGTAGGCGATGATGGACGGCGTGGTACGCGCGCCTTCAGCGTTTTCAATAACCTTGGCTTTATCCCCTTCCAGTACGGCCACACAGCTGTTGGTCGTACCCAGGTCAATACCGATAATCTTACCCATGTCTCTCTTTCTCCTTCACACCAGCCGGTTCCCTGACGGCAAACCGGGCAGTTGAATTGTCAACTCGTCTGGCCTCTATATGGCGGTGCTTCATGCCGTTTCAAGGGGCCAGAGTGCCTTTTTGCTTACTCGGCAGCCTTGCTGACCACCACCCTGGCCGGACGGATCAGGCGACCATTCAGCTGATAGCCTTTTTCCAGCACCTCAATCACGGTATTGGGCTCCACATCGGGCACCGGCACCATGGTCATGGCCTCATGCAACTCGGGATTGAACGGCTCGTCCGACGGACTGATCTGCTCCAGGTTGTACTTGGCAAAGGCATCCAGCAGGGATTTGAGGGTCAGCTCGATACCTTCACGGGCGCCTTGCAGGACATCGTCGTTGGCATCCAGGGCAGCCAGGCCACGCTCCAGGTTGTCCGCCACGCTCAGCAGATCGCCGGCAAATTTCTCCAGGGCGAACTTGTGGGCGTGCTGCACATCCCGCTCGGCGCGCTTGCGCACATTCTGGATTTCCGCCTGGGCACGGATATCCGCCTCACCCAGGGCTTTTTTCACCTTGGCCAGCTCAGCTTCCACTTCAGCCAGCTGTTCTTCAGCCGAGGGCTGCTCAGGCGCAGGGGCCTCGGCTTCCGCATTGGCAGCCTCAGCCTGGGCCGCCTGCTGCTCTTCGGCAGTCTCTACCTGCGGCTCGGCGTTTTTCGGGTCTTTTTCCTGCTCACTCATTGTTAACTCCACATCCCAATCCGGGCTTTTCCAGGAAAGCGGGCAAAGATATGGGAACAAACGGGCGGGATTCAAGGGGGCAAGAAAGGCAGTTAACCGTTAATAGTGAATAGTTAACAGCTGCGCGGAATGACAGAGGGTGGCTCTGAAGCGCTGATGGCCGCGCACAAACGCTCGGGAGAATGAGCTGGCGAACTGCTTAAATCGCAAATAATCCGTGGGAGCCAGCAGGCTGGCTCCTAAAGCTGGGTCAGGGCCGCCGAGAGGATTTTGGCGGTGATATCCACGGTGGGAATGACCTTTTCGTAATCCATCCGCGTGGGCCCCACCACGGCGAGGACACCCACCGGGCCGTTATCTGCCTTGTAGGGGGCGGAGATCAGCGAGTAATCCTCGAACGGCTGGAAGCCGGATTCCCGGCCGATGAAAATCTGCACCCCGTCCGCCTTCATGGAGCGCTCCAGCAGATGCAGGATATCGCGCTTGTGATTAAAGGCGTCGAACAGGTCCCGCAATTGATGCAGATTGTCCGCTTCCGCGGACTTGAGCAGGTTGGATTCGCCGGAGACCACATAATCCGAACTCTCCGGCTCACTGCGCAGGGCCTTGTCGGCCACCTCCATGGCGGTACGCATCAACACATCCATCTGCGCCCGGTCCGCGTTCATGGTGTTCAGCAGGCCATCGCAGATGCTGTTCAGATCGCAGCCGCCGTAAGTGTGATTGATATAGTTGGCGGCCTGGCGCAATTCCGCTTCGTCGTAGTCCCGATCGGTATGAATGATGCGGTTCTGCACCTCGGAGCGGTTGACCACCAGCACCACCAGAACCCGCTTGCCCGATAACGGCAAGAATTCCACCTGCCGAAGGGTGGTCACCTCCCGGCGTGGCACCGCCACCAACCCGGCCATGCGGGTCAGCTCCGCCAGGGTCCGTGACGCCTGGGCAATCAGCTCCTGGGGGGATTGCTCCGGGGCCAGCAGCTGGCGCAACTCCTTTTTCAGGGACTTGTGATCCGGGCGTTCCATGACACTGGAGGCCAGCAAGGAATCCACATACAGCCGGTAGCCCAGTTCCGTGGGGACACGACCGGCAGAGGTATGAGGGCTGGCCAGTACGCCCAGATCCTCCAGCTCCGCCATGATGTTACGGACAGTGGCCGGACTCACCGTCAGCCCGCTACCCGCTGCCAGCGTCTTGGAACCCACCGGCTGCCCATCGCGGATATGACGCTCCACCAGCGCCATCAGCAGTCGTTGTTTGCGTTCGTTGAGATCCAGCTTCGTCATAGCGGTATATGTAACAGAAAATCAGGACGACATTATATAGGGTTATCGTCAGGAGTTGAGCGGGGCTTACACTCACGCCCGGAATCCCCTACTATTAGAAACACTGACCAAACGAACAGTTGTCACCACAAGGATGTCACCATGACCGACAGCAACAACCCCTACCAGAGCCCCGCCGCCGAAGCGCCACCTCACCCGTCGGCGGACAATGCGGTGCTAGCCAGCCGCTGGCACCGATTTTTCGGCGCCCTCATTGATGGCCTGGTCCAGCTTGCCATTATTGCCCCCATCGTGTTTTTTTCCGGCGCCTGGGCCGACATGATGGCCAATAGCGGCGTGCTCGATCTGACCACCACCCTGGTCTGGTTTATCGTCGGCGAAGTGATCTTCCTGGCCGTGCAGGGCTGGCTGCTGTTCAATCGCCAGCAGACAATCGGCAAATGGCTGCTGGGCATGAAAATCGTCGGCATGGAGCAGAACGCGGTGCCTGTCGGTAAACTGTATGGCCTGCGCTACCTGCTGTTTCACGTGCTGGCTCAGGTGCCCGGCGTCAATCTGATCATGCTGATTGACCCGCTAATGATCTTCCGCGGTGATCGCCGCTGCCTGCATGACTTACTGGCCGGCACCCAGGTGATACAGGCCCCGGCCAACCGCTAGTCGCCACACTGTCTGCCCGTTTCGGAGAGATACCATGCTGACCCATTTGAGCGTTCGTCACTTTGCCACCGTGGACCAGTTGGAGCTGGAGCCGGAAAACGGTCTCACCGTGATCAGCGGGGAAACCGGGGCGGGCAAATCGGTAATCATTGATGCCCTGGGCCTGACCCTCGGCGACCGGGCCGACTCCAGCATTGTCCGTCACGGCCATGACCGGGCGGAAGTGCTCGCCACCTTTGATCTCAGCGACAACCCGGCCGCTCGCCAATGGCTGGCCGACCGGGAGCTGGACGATGATAACCAGTGTCTGCTGCGCCGCACCGTGCGTGCCGATGGACGCTCACGGGCCTACGTGAATGGCACCCCCACCCCCCTGGCGGAAGTGCGTGAGCTCGGCGAACGGCTGATCAGCATCCACAGCCAGCACGAGCACCAGGCACTGATGAAAAAGGACGCTCACCGGCAGCTTCTCGACAACTTCGCCGAGGCCCGGGAGCTGGCCAACACCGTCCGCGATCACTGGCGCACCTGGCAAAAAGCTCGCCGTGCCCACGACGACGCCCTGAATCAGGCCCGCGAGCAGAACGAAAAGGAGGAGCTGCTGCGCTTCCAGCTGGAAGAGCTGGATAGTCTGGCCCTGCAGGAAGGCGAACTGGAGCAGCTGGAACAGGAACAACAACGGCTTGGCAATGCGGAAAGTCTGATTCGTACTTGCCAGCAGTCCCTGAACGCGCTTTATGAGGGCGAGGACGGCACCTGCAACGACCATCTGAGCCAGGTCAGCCACTGGCTGGACGAGGCCCGCAATCAGGATGAAGGCCTGGCCACCATCGCCGATACCGTGGAGTCTGCCCGCCTGCAGGTGGAGGCCGCCGCCGACGACCTGCGGCATTACCTGGAACGGCTGGACCTGGATCCGGAACGCCTGGCCCAGGTGGAAGAACGGCTGAGCCAGAGCTACACCCTGGCACGCAAGCACCGCATCCGTCCGGAAGAGCTGGTGGAACACCATCGCCAACTGCTGGCGGAATCCGACGCCCTGGGCAATGTGGACGCGCACCTGCATGCCCTGTCTGAGCAAGAAGCTGCGGCCCAGCAGCAGTACATGGACAGCGCCCGCAAGCTCAGCAAGGCCCGCCGCACCGCCGCCCAGACTCTTACCCAGCAAGTTCAGAAACAGCTCACCGCCCTGGGCATGAAAGCGGCCAAACTGGACGCCCAGCTAGGCGAATGCGCCCCTGGCGCCGATGGCCTGGAAGAGGTGGAGTTCCTGTTCTCTGCCAACCCCGGCCAACCCCTGAAACCGCTTGGCAAGGTGGCCTCCGGCGGGGAACTGTCACGGGTAAGCCTGGCCATCCAGGTGATCTGCGCCCGCAACCTGACCGTGCCGAGCCTGGTGTTCGATGAGGTGGATGTGGGCGTGGGCGGCGGCGTGGCCGAGATCGTCGGCCGCCTGCTGCGCGAACTTGGCGGCCACGCCCAGGTGCTGTGCATCACCCACCAGCCCCAGGTAGCCAGCCAGGGGCACCAGCACTGGCAGGTGCACAAGATTCAGGGGGACGACACCACCCACACCCGTATCCAGGGACTGGACGACAACGCAAGAATCGAAGAGCTGGCGCGCATGCTGGGCGGTGTGGAAATCACCGAATCCACCCGCAACCACGCCAAAGAGATGCTGAGCAAGGCCCAGGCCGCGTAGAAAGGCAGTGGACCGCTAATAGTGAAAGCGGCGCCGAACTCACTGAGGAGCTTTCGCCATGCCAGCATGGCTCCAACGGCGTTGCGGGCGTGTCAGGGTGAGGCCCGCATCACACCACATGCAGGCATGCTCCCGCGTGTGGCATGAAACCGGCTCCCCGCTACTTCTTCGGCTTGACGTACAGCACCAGCGAATGGTCCATGATTTCGTAGCCGTGCTCCTCGGCAATGGCGTGCTGGCGCTTTTCGATCACGTCATCCATGAACTCAATGACCTGACCGGTTTCCATACACACCATATGGTCGTGATGGTCTTCGTCCGCCAGCTCGAAAACCGCAGAGCCGCCCTCGAAGTTGTGGCGCAGCACCATGCCCGCCTGCTCGAACTGGGTCAGTACCCGGTAGACGGTGGCCAGTCCCACATCCTCGCCGGCGTCCATCAGCGACTTGTAGATGTCTTCCGCGCTCAGGTGGCGCTCTTCGGACTTCTCCAGTTGCTGCAGGATTTTCACCCGCGGCAGGGTCACTTTAAGGCCCGCTTTTCTGAGATCCTGATTATCCAATGCGTATGCTCCAATATGCCAAAAGGTGGCGATGCCCCTGAATCCGTCACTTTAGCGCGGCGCCGGACCCAAGTCCGGGCCGCCCCAGATTCAGGGCGATGAAAAAAAGCGGGAAACTTGTACCGCTACTGCAAGTCTGTATTATCGCCCGAACACTTAGTGAAGTCGAAAAACCATGCCACGAATTCCAGTTGCCCTCATTCTGACAACCCTGCTGACCGTCACTGGCTGCAGCAGCCTGCGCTTTCCCGGTGTCTACCGGATCGATATCCCGCAGGGTAACTTTGTCACCGAGGAAATGCTCGGCGAGTTGCAGCCTGGCATGAGCCCGGAGCAGGTGCGCTATGTGCTGGGCGCCCCAACCCTGGTAGACCCTTTCACGCCTGACAAATGGTTTTATCTGATGACCTACCGCCCCGGCAAGGGCGACAACGTGAGTCAGCAGATTGTGTTGCACTTCGAAAACGGCAGTTATAGCCGGCACGAAGGCGAAGTCATCGACGACTTCCGCAAGAAAACCAGCTCGCAACAGGACCGGGAGTTGCAGCGCAAACTGGAAGAGCGCAAGCGGGAAGACGTCACCCCGGAGCCGGCCCCTGCCACCCAGCAACAGGCCCCGGATCCGGAAACCCAACCTCAGGAACCCAGCGACCCGGGCCAGCCTGCAGCCTGACAGCCTGGATCAACGGGCCTTTTCCGCCGCCCGCTTCTTGCGATTCAGCTTCGGATCCGCCTGCAGCGGGCGGTAAATCTCCACCCGCTCACCGGGTTTGAGCACCTGCCCAGCCGGATTGGCCACCACCTTGCCAAAAATCCCCATGGGCGCCTTGTCCAGTACCAGCCCCTCGAACTGCTCCTCAATACCGGACAGCTTGGCCGCTTCCAGCATGGTGGTACCCTCCGGCACATCCAGGCCAATCAGACGCTGCTTGTCCGGCAGGGCATAAGCCACTTCCACATGAATTCGCGCATCGTCCGCCATCAGGGAGACTCCTGCTCCACGGGCACGTCGCTGCCACCCTCTTCCGGCAAAGACGCAGCAGAGGCCTGTGCCGGCGCGTCCCCAGTGGTCGCCTCCATCTGCTCCTGAGCCGGAGGCTCTTCGGCCCGGGCCTCATCCTCCGGCGTAAAGGTCGCCCAGATGGAATAGACAAACAGCACTACAACCGCTGCCGGAGAGAAAATCCGTACCAGTGCCCGCCATACCAGATACAGCTTGAAGTTCTGCATGGCCAGCTCCTTGCGCGCCTGGGTCTCCTTCATCACCCAGCCGGCAAAGATGGCGATCAGCAGCCCACCCAGCGGCAACATCACCGTGGTGGACAGGAACTCCATATTGTCGAAGAAGGTACCTACCAGGAAGGTATGGTCTTTCCAGACATTGAAGGACAACACCGATCCCACACCCAGCAGCCAGGCTCCCAGGCCCACAACCAGCGCAGCCATTGACCGCTTCAGCCCCCGCTCCACCAGCCAGGCCACCACCGGCTCACCAAGACTGATGGACGAGCTCCAGGCGGCACACACCACCAGCACAAAGAACAGGGAACCGAACAGCAGACCGCCCGGCATCTGACCGAAGGCCAGCGGCAGGGTCACAAACATCATCCCCGGGCCCTGACTCACTTCCAGCCCGCTGGAGAATAACAGGGGGAACATGGCCACACCGGCACCCAGCGCCACAAGCGTATCCAGCAGGGCAATGATCGCCACCGTGGACATGATCGACACGGGTTTGCTGCGACCGGTCTTCTTGTCCTTCACCGCCTTGGGCATATAGGCCCCGTAGGCCATGATCGCGCCCATACCCAGACTCAGGGTAAAGAAGGCCTGCCCCACGGCCACGATGATCGCCTGCCCGGTGAGTTTGGAAAAATCAAAGGCGAACAGGAAGCTCACCCCTTCGTTGAACCCCGGTGTGGTGGCTGCGTACCCCACCAGCACCACCAGCAGCACGAACAGCAGCGGCATGAGAATCTGCACCGCCTTTTCCAGCCCGCCTTTCACGCCCCGGGCCACCACCACCATGGTCAGCACCATAAAGAGCGTGTGGTATCCCAACAGCAAACCCGGGTTGGCCAGCATATCGTTGAAATGGGCTTCCGACTGGGTGGCGGTAATGCCTTCAAACACACCCCGCGCGGCTTCCCAGGCGTAATACAGCGCCCAGCTTGCCACCGCGGAATAGAATGACAGGATCAGAAACGCCGACAGCGCGCCCAGGTAGCCAATGCCGGCCCAGCGCTGACTTACCTTGCTGTCCGCCGCCACCTTGCGCATGGAGTTGATCGGGCTCAGCCCGCCCTTGCGACCCAGCATTACCTCTGCCGCCATGATGGGAATCCCCACCACCGCAATACAAAGCAGGTAGAGCAACACAAAGGCACCACCGCCGTTCTCGCCGGTGATATACGGGAAACGCCAGATATTTCCCAGGCCCACGGCCGACCCGGTCGCCGCCAGAATAAACACCCAACGGCTGGCCCACATGCCATGGACCGGCTTGATCTCTTGCTTCATAACAGGATTACCCTCGATAGCGTGGCGCTATTGTCTTTTTTTTAACTGGGCGGCTCAAGTAAGGGGCTGTCACAACTCTCACCCGCTCAGACAGACAAAGCCCTGTCAGCCGCCAAACGCATGCTCTATAATCGCCCGCCTATGGGAAACGCCAAGAAAAAAGCCAAAGCGCCGTCGGCCACCATTGCGCAAAACCGCAAGGCACGCCACGAATATCATCTGGAAGAGCACTTCGAAGCCGGCCTGGTTCTGGAAGGCTGGGAGGTGAAGTCACTGCGTGCCGGTAAAGGCAACCTGACCGAAGCCTATGTGCTGTTAAAGGATGGAGAAGCCTTCCTGTTCGGCGCCCGCTTCGAGCCCCTGATCACCGCCAGCACCCACGTCAATCCGGATCCGGTACGCAGCCGCAAGCTGCTGCTGCACCGTCGCGAACTGGGGCGCATCTTTGGTGGCGTACAGAAAGAGGGCTACACCTGTGTACCGGTGAGCCTGTATTGGAAAAAAGGGTTCGCCAAGTGCGATATCGCACTGGCCAAGGGTAAGCAGAAGTTTGACAAGCGCGCCACCGAAAAGGAGCGCGACTGGAACCGTCAGAAGCAGCGTCTGATGCGGCAGGGTGGCTGACCCGGGTTAACGGGCCGCCCCCTGCACGCGTGACACTGTCTTCAGACTGTACCGGTTACGGCGTTACACCGACTGGTGGGGGTTTACACCCTGAGCCCGGCTGTCGCCGCGCAGCTGCCAGTAAAACTGCAGCCAGGCGCGGAGCACCGCAGGCAGGAAGTAAACGGCGAACAGTACAACCGGAAGACGGGCTTCCGGCGTCGCCATTTCCACCAGGTACACACCGCCAGCATACGCAGCCAGCGCGAATACCAGTTGCAACGCTCTGTAGAGCAGCGGCTGAGCCTTCAAAGGCGACAGTGCCTTCTCGGAAACTTGCCCTGCTGACCGAAAGATCGTGTTCATCATCTTTCTCCTTTAATGAACGACAATGCTTTGATCAGCGGCCTTCATATAACGTCTATTTCAAGGCTCGCTGTAAAGCCATTGTGTGGTACACAATTTTGAGCAGGATGTTTCGTGGTGGCTTATGGCTACCTGAGCATCGCTTGCTCAACCTCACCATCGGACAATGACACAATGCCGCGGTGACACTCGTATAGTGCGCCTGAAAAATGACAAAACAAGCATTCCGGGTCTGATTGTCAGACAAGATATGTGTATTCGGGTAACACTTTTCACAATCTGATTACACTTCGAACCTTATTCATGCCGTTTACCCCCACAACATGGTCGATCCGGAACGGCTCTGCCCCCACTTGTTAATCGACTTCCCCGCCCCCATCACCTACAATGAATCCATCACAGGGGCCGACCTGGATTCGACGCCGGTACTGAATTCTGTGGTGCATGCCGAGAAGGTCACGAGTCTCGTAAAACATTTGTGGCACACTAAAGTAATCGCAAACGACGATTCTTACGCACTAGCAGCTTAAACCCTGCTTATCGCCAATCGACCCTGCCTGTGGGGAAGAGCGGCGAGCATCGCAACACAGGCTCGCAGCAAAGTCCGCCCCGGATGGCGCTGTTAAAACCCTTAGGGGCTCGGCTTTCACGTCCTGCCAGTTGGGCTGTGAAGGCTTAAATCAATAAACATGGCTAAGCATGTAGATCTGCAGATGGATTGCTGACGGACGCGGGTTCGATTCCCGCCGGCTCCACCAAATCCAACTCTAAAGCCGCCTAGCGCGGCTTTTTTGTTGCCTGAAATCCGCATATTTACTGGCCTCACCTCATCATCCCGCTATAATCAACTCTATTGCCATCCGGGGGCACATGGGGGCATATTTGGGGGCACACATGATGTCCGCAGCGGAGATGCCCCCAAATGCCCCTCACTGATACCAAGATCCGGGCCGCCAAACCGGCGGACAAAACCTACCGCCTCAGTGACGAGAAGGGCATGTACCTGGAAGTCACCAAGGCCGGCGGGCGCTACTGGCGGATGAAGTATCGGTATCAGGGCAGAGAGAAGCGTCTAGCCCTTGGCGTTTACCCTGACGTATCGCTGGCCGATGCCCGCGCCAGACGGGATGAAGCCCGCGCCCTGCTGGCCGCCGGCACCGACCCAGGGCAAGCCCGGAAGGCGGCCAAACACGAGAAAGCCAAGACTGCAGCCAACAGCTTTGAAGTCATCGCCCGAGAGTGGCACGGAATACAGGCGGCAGGCCGCTGGACAAAGGGACACGCCACCAAGACCCTGCAAGGCTTGGAAAAGCATATCTTCCCCGAACTGGGACACCGCCCCATATCCGAAATCACCGCCGGGGAGCTGCTGGCGGTACTGAAAGCCATGCAGGCAGGGGGCACCATCGACCGGGCCAACCGCCTACGGCAGACCTGCGGCGAGGTTTTCCGCTATGGGATCGCTACAGGCACCAACGAGGGCAATCCCGCTGCCGACCTAGTGCGCACCCTGCAAGCAAGCCCACAACGCCACTTTGCCGCCCTGACCAAGGAACAGCTACCGGACTTCCTGCAAGCCCTCAAGAAGGAACACCGAGCCTCACCGGTGACCTGTCTTGGCCTCAAGCTGCTGGCTCTCACCTTCGTGCGCCCCGGCGAGCTACGGCAGGCCAAGTGGGAGGAATTCGATATTGAGGCCGGCATGTGGGAGGTGCCCGCCGAACGCATGAAAATGCGGGTTTCCCATCTGGTGCCCCTCTCCCCGCAAACTATCGCCACCCTTGAGCAACTGCGAGAGCTGACCGGCAATACCGACCTGCTATTCCCTGGCCGCTCCAATATCCGCAAGCCCATCAGTGACAACACTTGGCGGCAGGCTCTTCACGCCATGGGCTACAAGGTCACCGCCCACGGTTTCCGCGCCACCGCCAGCACCCTGCTCAACGAAATGGGCTACCGGGCCGACGCCATCGAGCGCCAGCTTTCCCACGGGGAGCGCAACAAGGTGAGGGCCGCTTACAACCGGGCCGAGTACCTGGAGGAACGCCGGGAAATGATGAATTACTGGGGAGGCTATCTCGCCGCCCTGGAGAACGGGCAAAAGGTTGTGCCCATCCACCACAAGAAGCAGCAAGCCTCTTGAAATTAACCGGCAAAGGAAGGCGACCATGGGACTCAATAACCGCGCGTATACCGTTGAAGTGCTAGAAAACGGCAAAGTGGCAAAGTCATACGGGCCATTCATCGGCAGCCAGCAAACCCGAGATATGGCGGAATCTATCGCTCTTGCAAATCCCTACTCTGATATTGCAATGCGCAAGTGCCGGCGCGCATCACCTCAGCCCCCTATCTCAGCCCCTAGATACAAGGTTATGTATCTTGTAGACGGGAAAGAACGGCAAAGCGCCTGGCTCTACAATGAAGCACATGCACAGAAAGGACTTGCGATTATGAGAGCCAAGTACGGCGAGAAGAACGCCATCATTTACGTCGATTAACCGAGTTTCGTCAGTCTAGGGTAGCTCCCGAAAGGCCGGTAACCCCACCGGCTTGGCTGGCGGATTTATTGGGGTGTCATAGGGGTATGACATGAAAAACAGGGAATACCTCCCTTCCAAGATAGAGCTACTCTCATTGGACTGTGTGAACAGTTTTTCTTCAGGCTCGAATGGAGAGAAAGAGCAAAAAATCATCAGCCAAAATTCTCCGGAAACGCAGCTAAATTCCCTGTGGCCAATGGGGAAAAAAGCCTTCGACTACCTTCTGGAAAATATGGAAATTGAGGGCGTAGACACCAAGTCAAACGAATTCATCTATTACGCCCTTTCAGGGTTACATACATTCGTTCTCACACCACTCGCATTTGCCTTGGTAATCGAAATTTATCAAGGAAAGGCGAACTTTGTCGTTGAGGGAAGCGGCGCATCCGATTGGGAAGAGTTTAGGAAAATTTGGTGGACACATGACTACGTTGGCCAAGCACACTTTTTCACTCAGAACGGATTTCGGGATATAGCACTTGATGAAGAGTCCAGGCTTCCTTTGGTCTTTGCCGCAGCCATCCTATGGGGCTTGGATACCGCTATGGTTTGCACAGATTTCGGCGGCTCCTTCCCTGCTGATTTGATTTTGGAAATGAATGAGCTTTTTCGCTTTATCAATGGGGAATACAAACAGATTCGCTCCCTATCGGCGCAGAAAGCGGCCAGGGGCTACCATGCAAAGAATACTGCTCCAGAAAAAAACAGGGCTAGAGAGCTATTTATACACTACCGGGAATTACCAAATTTCCAGGCAGTTAGCCGCTCAGAAATGGCTAGAAAAATAAGCGAAGACCCATCTATAACCAAAACCATAAGAACAATTACTGATTGGGTTAAAGAGTTTGAGTCAATGTGATTACGGTTTGCGCGCAAACCGTACAGTCCGCGCGCACACTGATCTTTTGCACAGTACCAACAGCAAGCAGCATGAAGGCACTCCAAACGACACTGAGAGCCTAAGACATGCAAACCGAACTACCCGCCACAGGCTACCTTCGCCTCTCCCAAATCATCGGCCAAGCCGAAGTCACCGAGGAGCAGGCCGCCAGCAACCGCAAGACCGGCAAGGGCATCAAACGCGCCCGCCCCGGCATTCCCGCTTTAATCCCAGTTAGCGCGGCAACATGGTTCGCTGGCTGCAAATCTGGCCGCTTCCCCAAAGGAGAAAAGCCCTTTGGGGGTAATGTCACCATGTGGCGGGCCGAAAGCATACGCACCTTGCTGGAAGATTCACGGGAGGATGCGGCATGACAGAAAAACTAAAAGCCCCCGCCCCGGTTACCGCCGGGAGCGAGGGACAAGGCATAGCCAAACACTGTCCCCAGCATCTTACCATAGGCCCCCGCCATCGCCGGTTGCTGGCGGCTCTGGAGCGCAGAACCGCCGTTACCCGTGAACAGGCCGACCGGATCGCCCACGCCAGCAACTCGCCCCACTATGTTGGGGAGCTGCGAAAGCGATACGGCATCCCGGTACAGCTACTCATGGCCTCAGGCACCGACTATGACGGCCAGAAGATCCAATACGGGGTGTACTGGCTGGACGGTGACGGCAAGGCCGCCGCCCGTAAGCTACTCAGGGAGGCCAGCTAATGCGCTTCCTCATCGAGCTAGAGCTAACCACGGTTGTGCCCCTGGTTATCGACGCTGATAGCAAGGAGGACGCACTAGACGCCCTCAGAACCGCCACAGCGGACGAATTGCCATCCGGCGACCCGATCCCACAGCCTACGACCGTGAAACGCATCACCGCACTGGGAGAGTGAATACCCGTGCCCACCCTTACCCAGCTACTCGCCCGTGGCGATGCCGTGGCGGTCGAACAAGGCCGCCTCACGCTCACCCCAGCCAGTGGCCGCCCTGTTCCCGCTGATTGGCTAGCCGCCCACAGCACTAACCTGATTACTCAGGCCGCCAGCATGGCGGAAGTGACAGCCCTGGAATATACCGGCTACTCATTGGGCCACTATTCCCCCAAGCTGGCAGGAGGCGTCACCCTGCAATTTCGCTGCCTGGCTAGTGGTCAAGAGCTATTCGCTATATTCAACGTCTACACAGCGCGCGCCCGCAACACAGGAAAAGGGCGAGCTGGCGACCCATTGCCCTCCGGGAAATTTAGGGTAGGTGAGCGCAGCGGCTTCCTACGCTTCTGGCGTAGCACCGGGCTGCCTGTGCGGCGCCTGAGTGACTTCCACGACTACATGGGCAAACTGCGCGGACTGACCTTCACCGGCACCCTGAGCAAAGGGGAAAAGCTGGACGCAAAAACACTCCAGCCTCTGACCATTTCCGGGGAGACCATGAGGGCGCTTGTCGGGCCAAGTCTTCCCGACAACTCCCCGACAACTCCCCGACAAGATCCCGACAACGTCCCGACAAGGCCCCGACAAGCATTCCCGACAAGGAAATCCAGCAACGCCAGCAACCACGGGGCATACAGCCGAACCCAACTACGGGTGAACCAAACCACGGTAATAAGGTAATAAGGGAGTACGGGTACACGGGTAAGCCCTCCTCTCCTTTAGAGCAGTCAGTAGATGATTGGTTGGCTGATTATGAGGGGGCGGGCTGAATTCATCTGCGGGCCGGATCGCCACAGCCTGGAGAAGGGAATTTCTTTAGTCCTAAAAAAGGGGCGAAGTTTTCGGAGCAGTACGCGGGCGAGATGCAGGCGCAGAGTTTTGAGACAAGTACGCGCGCATAAGGGGTGCGAACCAAAGTGCGAAGTTTTGGCCGACCACTTGAAAAGGTATCAACATTTTTCAACCGGGCACCAAAGCGTTACAGCAAGGTTATAGCAAGGTTGCGGCGATACAGAACCGTAAGGTTACCGTAAGGGTCGCCGCCCCCAGGGGGAGGGGTGGGCGCAATCTCTCCAGCCAACCCCACAGGAAACCGCGCCCTCTCCTGTTCACAGATTATTTCCCTGTTAACCCCCGTGTTAACTCTCGCACCACCGCACAGAGCGCAACACAGCGCCGCCAGCACCAACATGAGGGGGTATGCGAAAACTCCAAGGGATTCACCCACCAGACCGCCCGCCCAATCGTTTTCTATTGCTAACCCACCTCTACCAGCCGGCCAAATGTAAAACCTTGATGTTGATAAATGGCAAGGTCAGAACCTTACAAAACCTGACATGGGAAACAGAGCACTTTGCCCTGCTGGGGGCACATTTGGGGGCACATTTGAAAATCGAATCCTAGATAGTCTTTGCATTTCAGTTATTTATACCACCATTTCAATTGACGCCGGCCCACCAAACAAAGAAGGCGCAAGCCCTTGATAGCTAAATTTTTTTGCTATCCTGGACTTGCGCTTTTTTTTATGGACGTCGAGAAAGTGTCGAACTTTACTGTTGCTAAGATAGCTTCTGATCCCGCACCAGCTTATAGGCACGATAATCCAAGTACTGATCCCTAAAATGAAAAAGAAACCCCACGAAGAGAATAGACGCCAAAACGATCAATACGACAGCTTCAGGGCCCTCATAGAATAATGCGGCTATAAAGCTGACTATCACCCACCCACCAAGCGCAAAGCCTATAACTGCTCCGAAGATATACGAAACCCTACGAAACCAAACAAAGCGGCTCAAATCACGAAACTGGAAAACACCAGAGCTATATTCGACAGCCCCCTTTCTCTTCCTCAGGACAAAGATAGCGAAGGCGGAGTCATCTCTGGCGATCAAAGACGCAACATCTGAAGCTCTTAACCTGAAGCCGTGCAGGAGATAGAACAATTGAGCAGCAGTGTAATGCTCATTATTTTTAACCGCCTCCTCCAGCTTCTGCAGAAGTTCTGCTTGAACCCCCTTTCCCTTCCATCTATGTAGATGCGTAACGAACAGCGCCCCCAAGATAGCTACAAGTCCCGAAGAGACCTTAACAAGGATATCCATTTCCATATCAACTCCAATTAGAGATCAGCAACCAATACAGCCATGGACTTTAAACAATGCGTAAAGGGTTGAGGAGTTTTACTTCTACCAAATGGTCAGGAGACAGATGCGCATAACGCATAGTCATATTAATGGTGGAATGGCCTAGAACCTTCTGCAGGGTCAGGATGTTTCCACCATTCATGACGAAGTGACTGGCGAAGGTATGGCGGAGGGCATGGGCTGCCTGGCCTTTGGGTAGCTCGATACCGGTTCTGGCGAGAGCCCTACGGAATGCAGTTATGCTGGACGTCATATGACGGCGCATAATAGGGGACAGGCACACCTTCCCTCCCCGTAATCCATAACCCACAATAAAAACCAACAATCTCCCACGGGAAGGGAAGACAAATGCCTACAGTCAGCCTGAAAGCCGTATTGCTATTCGTCCTCGTATTCGCCGCGTCTGCTCTCTTTGCCAACGACCCGGCCAAGGAGCAGCCAGACGCCCACATCGACCCTTCGGTGATCGAAAACCTGCTAACTCCGGATCATTCCCTGCTGGATATGATCGATACGGATATGGCGGCGGGCTGCTGCAAGGTGTGCCGTAAAGGCAAAGCCTGTGGCGATTCCTGCATTAGCCGGAAATACAGCTGCACCCGGGGCAAGGGGTGCGCTTGCGACGGCTGACTGTGTTGCAATCAATACGGTCTCGACACCGGGCGCCCCTCCTCCTCTGGAGGCTCGCAGACCCCGCCTTCGCCTCCGAAGAAACTCCATTAATCGCTTTAATTCCGGCGCCTCTCAGCCTTAAGCTAGCGGGCAGACTGACAGCTTTGGAGCGCACTTCGGTTTCTGCCCTTTGCGCAGCAAGCGGTGAACGCTTACCCATCCAATGACTGACACAACCCGTCTGTCCACCAACGCTTAAAGGAGCGCCTGCCCCCATGCTTCTGGCCACTGCCGCTATCGCTGTTGGTTTGCTGCTCTTGGTATGGAGCGCTAACCGCTTTGTGGAAGGCTCCGCCTCCACCGCTTCCCATTTCGGTATGCCACCGTTGTTGATCGGCATGGTGGTGGTCGGTTTTGGTACCTCCGCGCCGGAGATGGTGGTGTCCGCGCTGGCGGCTTCCCAGGGCAACCCGGGCATCGCTTTGGGTAACGCCTACGGCTCGAACATCACCAACATTGCCCTGATCCTTGGGATTACCGCGCTGATCAGTCCCATCGCGGTGCATTCGCAAGTGCTGCGCAAGGAGCTTCCCATCCTTGCGCTGGTGACCGGCCTGGCCGCGTGGCAGCTGCTGGACGGCGAAATCACACGGCTTGATGCGCTGGTGCTGCTCGGTGTGTTTGGTGCGCTGATGGTCTGGACGGTCTGGCAGGGGATGAAGAAGAAAGAGGATGCGCTGGCCAGCGAGATAGAACAGGAACTGGACGTGCGGGCCATGCCCCTGCGACAGGCCATTTTCTGGCTGGTGGCGGGACTGGTGCTGCTGATTGTCAGCTCCCGCGTGCTGGTCTGGGGCGCGGTAGAGATCGCTCATGGTTTCGGGGTGAGCGATCTGATTATCGGCCTGACCATTATCGCGGTGGGCACCTCGCTACCGGAGCTGGCGTCGTCGATCATTGCCGCCAGGAAAGGCGAGCACGACATCGCCCTGGGCAACATCCTGGGTTCCAATCTGTTTAACACGCTCGCCGTGGTGGGGATCGCCGGGACTATTCATCCATTGTCTGTCGGCCCGGAAGTCTTCAATCGGGACATGCTGGTCATGGCGGCGCTGACCCTGTCACTGTTCGTCATCGGTTACGGGTTCCGGGGGCAAGGCCGTATCAACCGTATGGAAGGCGCCTTGCTGCTGGCGGCTTATGTGGGGTACACGGCTTACCTGATCAGTACCGTTTTCGGGTAGCCGTCATTCAGGATGTCGTCCCGGTGGCCAAGCCAGCCTCTGAAACAGAAAGCGAAGGCAGAGAGCCTTCGCTTCCCACGTCAGGCTCTCCCCCATCTGGCCGCTATGCAGCCCTTATGCATGCCCTCTCTCCCGTCCTCTTTCCTTCATTCCCGATCGGGATTATTTCTGGGGCAAGTCAGTTAATTCGCCAATTTATTACCGATCGGTAATAAAGCATGGAAAATTCCCACAATTCATGTAAATGTTACCGCTCGGGATTATTTCAGGTCATTCACATGAAACCGGATCAAGACCACTCTCTGGTACGCTCACCCGCCGATTTCGGCCAGCAGATTCGCCAGGCCCGCAAAGCCCAGGGACTGACCCAGGCGGAGCTGGCCGCCATTGCCGGTGTGGGCCCCCGGTTTGTGTCCGAGCTGGAGCGCGGCAAGGACACCGCCCGCCTGGGACTGGCGCTGGAACTGGCCCGGCTAGTGGGTGTGGATCTACTTGCCCGGCCACGCAGGAGCCCGGCGTCATGAGTCAGGCATTGACCGTATGGTATGACCAGCAGCGGGTGGGCCGGCTTATTGCGACGCCGTCGCGGCAGATGGCCTTTGTCTATGACGAGGCCTGGCTTGCCAGCGGCTGGGCGATTTCCTGCTCACTGCCATTGAATGAAACCGGCGATTTTCTGCCTCCCGACCTGCGTGGGCATCATTTTTTTGCCAACCTGCTACCGGAAGGGGGAGCCAGGGATCGTCTGGTCCGCCGCCTGGGTGTGGCGGATGATGACTTTCTGCTGCTCGAGAAACTGGGGGGCGATTGTGCTGGCGCCCTGCAGTTGCTTCCGGAAAATCAGGCGCCTGCTGCCGATGCAGAGACACTGCAGCCCCTTGAAGACAACCTGCTGGAAGAGGCTATCCACTCCGGTCGTGGACAATGGGTTACTGGCGATACACCGCCACGCCTGTCGCTGGCCGGCGCTCAGGACAAGCTGGCGGTCAGAGCAAAGCGGGTGAACGGAAAGTGGCTGTTCTCTCTGCCAACATCCGGAACGCCCTCCACGCATATCCTCAAACTGCCCGTTCAGGATCTGAAAAACGTGCCGCTCTATGAAGCCTATACAACGTACCTGGCGACACGGCTCGAACTCCCCGCTGCACCGGTGGAACTGGTTACCCTGGGTGACCACCTGCTCTCGGTCAGCCAGCGTTTTGATCGAAGCCATCAAAGCGATCTTGTTGTTCGGACACACCAGGAAGACCTTTGCCAGGCACAAGGACTCTCCCGCGCCGACAAGTACACCACGTCCCCCCAGGTCTTTACGAAAGTCGGCGATCTGCTGCGCGAACATTCGGTACAGCCTGCAAAAGATCTAAGGGCACTGGCGAACTGGCAGGTCTTTAATGCCCTGACCGGCAATGCGGACGGCCACCTGAAGAATCTGTCACTGCTTGCTGTGGACGGTGGCTGGCAACTGGCACCCTACTATGACCTTGTCTGCACGCTGGCCATTCCCCGCGTGAGTCATCGCCTGGCGTTGCCGGTGGGCACCCTCGATGATCCGCAAAACCTGCACAACAATCACTGGGAGGCCTTTGCCGGGCAGCTTGCTGTATCCCCCAGACTCATAAAAAACCTAGTGCAGCAACAGGCCGGCAGGCTCCACGATGAAGTGGACAACTGGCTCAGTGACTTCCGCGATCAGTACGGTCAGCTGCCTGCTCTGGAGGGAGTACAAAAGGTGGTTACGCGACAAACCAGAAAGGCACTGCGCGACTGGACCTAGGGGCGCCGCGAATCAGGATGGTATACCCATTGTTCTGTCATGCCTGACGAAATCGCCCGAACAACCTTGATTCCCGCCACTCCATCGCTAAGCTGATTCTTTAGGTCATCACGGATAGATAACAATAATGAAACTCAGCACCCTCACTCCCCCCCTGCAGGCGCTTCACGATTCCTCCGATGACATCCTGCTGGTGTCGCTGATCAGCAGTGACGGCATGCCGGTGCTGCATATCGGTGAGGGGCTGGATTACGACGAGCAAAGCGCCCTGTTCTTCGAGATGAAAAAGGCCTGCGACCGGGTGCTGGACGGGCTACGCCAGGGACACAGCGAGGAAATCTTTATCCGCTGCCGGGAAGGCTGCATCTGCATCTGGCCGGTGGGAGATATGGTTTTTGCCTGCCTGGCTCGCCCCTCGGTGAACTCCCAACGGATGCAGATGCTGGCCTGGAAAACCGTATCCGCACTGAGAAGTCTGCTTTAACCTGCCGCTCACTCCGCCTTCACACCCAGATCACAAAACGGGCCCGCGTCAGCTATCACGCGGGCTTCGCCTTCCTGAACCCGTTTCAACGCAACAAAAAAATACAGCGGCACCATAGAGAGATACCTGCGTTCTGATTAGCGTCAGGGCACGACTTTCTGGAGGGATATTTTATGCATAGAAAAACAGGTCTTGGCGCCCTGTTGGCCACGCTGTTGGGTGGCAGTGTGCTTAACCCGGTATGGGCCGACGACACACCATCATATGCTGCGCAAACGCAGAACCAGGTCATTGATAATCAATATATTGTGACCCTGGCCCCGAACATCATAGAGCAGCTGGGGGTGACCGATCTGACCACCGCCATCCGCACCCTGCTGGCCACCGTGGGTGGCGGCGAAGTGATTTATACCTACCAGCATGCACTCACAGGCATGACCGTGCGGCTGACGGATCTACAGGCAAGCTTGCTGGGCCTGGTGCCCGGAGTGATCGGACTGGAACCGGACCGTCGGGTGCAGGCCATCGCCACCCAGGCAAATGCCACCTGGGGCCTGGACCGGGTGGATCAGCCCGCACTGCCCCTGGACGGCAGCTATCAGTATCCCAACAGCGCCGGCAACGATGTCACCGTTTATGTGATCGACACCGGCCTGCGCGCCAGCCACACCGAATTCAGCGGGCGGGTCAGCCCGGGTCGTAACTTCGTCAGCAGCGGCGGCGGCTTCCTGTTTGGCGGCGGCAGCGTGGACCCGGCCAACACCAACGACTGTAATGGCCACGGCACCCATGTGGCCGGCACCGCCGTGGGCACCGTTTACGGGGTGGCCAAGCAGGCAAAGATTGCCCCCGTGCGTGTCCTGGGCTGTAACGGTAGCGGTAGCAACTCCGGCGTGATCGCCGGGGTGGACTGGGTGGCCGGTAATCACCGCAAACCCGCGGTGGCCAATATGTCCCTGGGCGGCGGCGCGTCCAGCGCCCTGGACACTGCGGTGCGTAACGCCGTGGCCGCCGGTGTCAGCATGGTGGTGGCCGCCGGTAACGACAACACCAACGCCTGTAACGGCTCTCCCAACCGGGTGGCCGAGGCTCTGACCGTGGGGTCCACCACCCGCACGGACCAACGCTCCTCGTTTTCCAATTTCGGCGCCTGTGTGGATCTGTTTGCGCCGGGTAGCGACATCACCTCGGCCTGGTATCAGTCCGATAGCCAGACCGCACGTCTGAACGGCACCTCCATGGCAGCGCCCCACGCCGCCGGTGCCGCCGCCCTGTATCTGGCCGCCAACCCCAGTGCCAGTCCACAGCAGGTTTTCACCGCGCTGGTGGATGGCAGTGCGACCGGCATGATCAGTAATGCGGGCAACCAGTCCCCCAATCGCCTGTTGCAGGTGGATGAAGACGATGGCGGCACCGTGACGGACCGCCTGCCCACGGCCGCGTTCACCGCCCAGTGCAGCGGCACGGTGTGCCAGTTCGATGCCAGCGGCAGCAGCGATGACAATGGCGTGGCCGCCTGGGACTGGACCCTGGGTGATGGCAACGTGGCCAGTGGCGAGCAAATCAGTCACGACTACGGCACTGCCGGCAGCTTTACCGTGACCCTGACCGTCACCGACACCGCCAACCAGACTGCCAGCATTGATAAAGGCGTGATCAGCGAGGACACCAGCAACCCCTGCCCAAGCTGCACCCGCTATGAGGGCAGCCTGGGGAATGGCAGCTCGGTCACCTTGCCTTCCGGTGGCTTCAGTTTCGGTGGCGGCAATGTAGAGGCCTACTTGTACAGCCCTGCCGGTGGCGCCTTCTCACTGGCCCTGGAGCAACGTAGCTGCTTCCTCTTTTTCGGCTGTAGCTGGTCCCAGGTGGGCAGCGCCCAGCCGCAGAACGGCGTGGCGACCCTGAACGGCTCGGTGGGCAGCGGTACCTACCGCTGGCGCGTCACAGCGCAAAGCGGCTCCGGCGCTTATACGCTGTTGGCGAACCCGCGCTAAACACGCCTCTCCCTTAAACGAAAAAACCACCGCTTGCGGTGGTTTTTTCGTTCTACCGGTAAGCGTCAGCAGGATCAGGCCACGGCAGCATCCTGTTGCTCATCATGATTCTGCTCACCCTCATACAGGTCTTCCAGACGGTCACCCTGAGTCATCAGGTATTCGAAGGCAGCCAGCGATGCCTTGGAACCTTCACCCATGGCAATGACGATCTGCTTGTAGGGCACCGTGGTCACATCGCCGCAGGCATAGATGCCTTCCTGTGAGGTCTGGCATTTCTCATTGATCACAATCTCGCCGAAGCGGGAGCGTTCCACTACCCCGTCCAGGAAATCACTGTTAGGCACCAGTCCGATCTGCACGAACACCCCTTCCAGCGGCAATTCATGGACGGTTTCCGTGGCCCGGTCCTGATACTCAATGGCACTGACCTTGCCGTTGCTGGCCTTGATTTCACGGGTGGCCGCGTTGCGGTGAATGGTGATATTGGCCTTCTGCTCGGCCTTGTCCACCAGCACCTTGTCCGCCTTCAGTTCGGGCATGAATTCAAACACGGTGACGGATTTGACGATGCCGGCCAGATCCAGTGCCGCTTCAATACCGGAGTTACCGCCGCCGATTACCGCCACGTCCTTGCCCTTGAAGAAGGGACCGTCGCAATGCGGGCAGTAGGCCACACCGTTACCGATGTTCTCTTTCTCGCCGGGCACACCCAGCTCACGCCATTTGGCACCGGTGGCCACGATCACGGTCTTGGTGTCGATTTCCTCGCCGGAGGACAGCACCACGGTCTTGATCTGGCCGTTGCGCACCTCGGCCACTTTCAGGTGTTCCTTCACGGTCACATCGTATTCGTTCATGTGGGCGTGCAGGGCACCGGACAGTTCCGGGCCGGTGGTTTTCTTCACCGAGATCAGGTTCTCGATATCCATGGTGTCTTTCACCTGGCCGCCAATACGGTCGGCAATCAGGGTGACTTTCAGACCCTTGCGGGCACTGTAGATGGCCGACGCCACGCCGGCGGGGCCGCCGCCGATCACGGTCACGTCCTGCAGCGGCAGTTTTTCCCCGGCGCTTGCCTGGGCGATGGCCGGATCAAACGCCAGCAGTTTGTCGATCAGCTCGGCGGCGGTGACCTTGCCATTGGCGAACAGCTCGCCATTCAGGTACACGCTGGGAACACCCTGGATGTCGCGGGCCTTCACGGTGTCCTGGAACAGGCCGCCGTCGATCATTTCCGTCTTGATGCGCGGATTGAGCAAGGCGAACTGATTGAGCGCCTGCACCACGTCCGGACAGTTGTGACAGCTCAGGCTGATGAACACCTCGAAATGCAGGTCGTCTTTCACGTTGGCGACCATGCGCTGCAGGCTGTCATCCAGCTTGATGTCGGTACCTGATGCATGCAGAAACGCCAGCACCAGGGAGTTGAATTCGTGGCCGGCCGGAATACCGGAAAAACGAATACCGGTGTCCTCGCCGTCCGCCTCCAGCAGGAAGGAAAGGGGGCTGCGCAGGGCATCACCCAGGTCCCGTTCCTCGAAGGCCAGGTTGTCACTGACACCGGCGATGTCGGAGAGAAACGTCACCAGTTCATCGCGCTTATCGTGCGCACCGGTCTGCAGCACGAAGGTGATTTTTTTCTGCATGTTGGCTGCATAGCCTTTCAGGGCCTGCAGGATGTCATTCGTGAGCATGTCTGTTCCTTTCCTTGTTCATGGGTGACAGTGCAAAGGGATGGGCGCCCCCAACCCTTCTCCCGGTGAGGGAGAAGGACAGGGAGGCAACGGACTGGTTTAGATCTTGCCGACCAGGTCCAGGGAAGGCGCCAGGGTCTGTTCGCCTTCTTTCCACTTGGCCGGGCACACTTCACCGGGGTGGTTGCGAACGTATTGGGCGGCTTTCACCTTGCGCATCAGGTCGTCGGCGTCACGGCCGATGCCTTCGGCGGTGATTTCCATGGCCTGGATCACGCCATCCGGATCGATCAGGAAGGTGGCACGATCTGCCAGGCCCTGACCTTCACGCATCACACCGAAATTGTTGGTGATGGTGCCGGTCTGGTCGCCGACCATGTAGTAGTTGATCTTGCCGATGGTCTCGGAGGTGTCGTGCCAGGCCTTGTGGGTGAAGTGGGTATCGGTGGAGACGGAGAACACTTCCACGCCCAGCTTCTGCAGCTCGTCATATTTGTCAGCCACATCCCCCAGTTCGGTGGGGCACACAAAGGTAAAGTCGGCGGGATAGAAGAAAAAGATGGCCCACTTGCCTTTCACATCCGCTTCGGAGATGTCGACAAACTCGCCCTGCTTGAAGGCGGTGGCGTTGAACGGTTGGATTTCGCTGTTGATCAGTGCCATGTGGTTAAGACTCCCTAGGTTGGCTTATCGATTCGTTTCGACGAGCAATAGAATGGGGAATCTGCCCTGATAGTTAAATTTGAAACTTCTTATCATGGCGATAGGGAATATCTAACGAACTACCAGTACCTCCTCAGAACAGGGACAGCTGGGAATCATCCGCCTTGCGGCCGCGGCGAGGGCGACGCCGGCGGCTGCCATGGCGTTGATTGACGGCCCGGCTCTCGTCCCGGAAACCGGCCTGCTGTCGGGCCTGGGCCAGTCGTTGACGGGCCTCGCGCACGGCCGTGTCGAAACACACCAGCGGTGCCGGGTAATCCTGCCCGATCACCACGCCGGCGTCCCGTTGCTGGCGCGGCCCCATCTGCCAGGGCTGATGAATCCAGGTGGACGAGACCTTGCCAAGCTCCGGCACCCAACGGCGAATAAAGGTGCCCTCCGGGTCCAGTTTGCGGGCCTGCAAGGTGGGGTTGTACATGCGTAGCGCATTGATGCCGGTGACACCGGCCTGCATCTGTACCTGGGGAAAATGGATGCCCGGCTCGTAATCCACAAACAGGCGCGCCAGATGCAACGCCGGTTGC
Source organism: Alcanivorax sp. HI0007 (assembly GCF_001635525.1). Lineage (NCBI taxonomy): Bacteria > Pseudomonadati > Pseudomonadota > Gammaproteobacteria > Oceanospirillales > Alcanivoracaceae > Alcanivorax > Alcanivorax sp. HI0007. The sequence continues at coordinate 18,174 of NZ_LWEJ01000117.1, read as the reverse complement.
CGCCAGTGCAGCCAGAGCGGGTAACAGGCCATGGACACCAGCATGGCGCGCATGCGGAAGTTGATCCAGCCATGGTGGTGCAGATAACGCATGGCCGCATCCACCAGCGGCCAGCCGGTATGGCCGCTCTGCCAGGCCGCCAACCACTGCGGGTTGCCCGGTTCATCGCGCAGGTTGCGCAACAGCGGGTGCACGCTGCAGGTCTCCATGGACACCTGGTCTTCCAGTTTCTGGATAAAGTGGCAGTGCCACCACAGGCGTGACTCGAAGGCGGACAGACCGGCTCGCAGGGCCGGATCCTCCTCCTGCTCCAGCGCTTCCCAGGTCTCCTGCACCACCCGGCGCAGGCTCAGACAGCCCCAGGCCAGATAGGGGCTGATACGCGCGCCGCAGTGCTCCGCTTTCTGCGGGGCACTGATGCCACCGCGATAACCCCGTGCCCGCCGCTCCAGAAAACTCTGCCAGACCGGTTCCGCCGTATCGGTGCCACCATGCTGACGCCCCGGGCAGTCGGAACGGTCTGCACCTCGGGCGGTGCGCAAATCCGGCCAGGGATCGGCGGAGGCTGCCGCCTGGATACGGGACGGCAGCGTGGCCAGGGGACGGGTCATGAATTGCTGCCAGTGGGCGCCCCAGTGATCCCGGTCCAGACAGGGGCGCTGGACGCCAAAAGGCGCCTCCTCATGCCAGGGCACCCGCTGCTCCCGACACCACTGCTTCACGGCCCGGTCGCGGGCGTAGGTCCAGGCGCCGCCGTATTCCTCATGACTGTGCAGCACCATGTCACCAAGCCGGTGTTGCAGACCCGCCAGCACGGAGACGGCCTCCCCTTCCACCACCCACAGCGGCAACCCCAGCCGGGCCAGTTGCCCGCGCAGATCCCGCAGGCTTTCCGCCACAAAACGCCATTGCCGCAGGCTGGTGTCCGGCTGCTGCCAGTACGCGGGCTCCAGGATATACAGCGGCAACACCGGGCCTTCCCGGCAGGCTCGGGCCAGCGGGCCGTGATCGTGTGCGCGCAGGTCGCGCTTGAACCAGACCACTTGCACCGTCATGCCAGTTTCCGGTCCGCAGCGGGGAGCGGCAGCATGGCCGCCGGGTAATCGGGCAGCGGATCCGCCTGGCCAAAGGTGAAATGCAGTGACAAACACTGACGCGCAGAGAGTCCCCGCAGGGCGGGCAACCAGTAATGCAGATGCTCGCCCCGGGGATCGTACTGCTGGCACTGGCGAGTGGGGCTGAAACGTCGACCGCCACGGGCGTCGTGCCCCACGCCGGCGATGTAGGCCCAGTTGCCCCAGTTGGAAGCCACATCATCGTCCACCAGGTAATGCTGAAACCAGCGGGCGCCCCGACGCCAATCCAGCCCCATATCGTTCACCCAGAAGCTGGCCAGGTTCTGCCGCCCCCGGTTGGAGGCATAGCCTGTGGCCATCAGTTCGCGCAGGTTGGCATCGATAAAGGGCAGCCCGGTCTCGGCCTGACACCAACGCTGCCAGTATTCCCGGGCCAATAGCGATGCCGGTTCTGGCTGTCCCGGTCCCTCGTCATTGAGACCGGCATAGTGAAACACCCGCGCGCCATGCTCGCGCAGGGACCAGTGGTAAAACTCCCGCCACAGCAATTCCACCCGCAGCCATTCACTGCCCGGGTTGGCACCCTGAACGGCCTCATAGTCGAGAATGCGCTGCCAGACCCGCCTCACTGACACATTGCCCCAGGCCAGGTAGGCGCTCAGACGGCTGGAGTAATGTTCGCCGATCAGTTGATTCCGGGTCTGCTTGTAGTGGTCCACGCTGCGGGTTTCAAACAGATAATGTTCCAGCCACTGCAGACCAGCCTGCTCTCCCCCGCTCAGGGAAAAGTAGTCCCGGGAGTTTCGCTGCCAATGCCGGCAGCGTAACGCCAATCGTTCGCGGGCCGGTTCGGCGAAGGCTGGAGGCGGCAGGGGTTGGGCGGCACGAAGAGATGGCGCAGGGCCGTCCGGGGCCGTGACCGGCACGCCGTCCCGGGTCTCCACCTTGCGCCGGAAACGGCTGAAGGTGGCCGGGAACGATCCCTCCCAGGGCAAGGCCTCGGCGGCAAGCAAGGTCTGGGTCTCTTCCTCGATAACCCGGATGCCGGCCTGTCGCAGTGCGGCAATCATGGCGGCTTCTTCCGGGGCCTGGGCCACCGCGGTCACCACCTGCAAAGACTGGCTGGCATGCCAGTGGCCAAACAGGGTCACCGGGTCCGCCCGCAGACACTGCAGCGCCACCCCCAATTGGGCCAGCCTCGCCTGCAAATCGTCGAGGCTTTCCAGCAGAAAGGCGGACTTGGCCGCCCCCAGCCGATCCATGCCGTCCGCGTCCGCTTGCAACCAATGATCGGGCAACAGGTACAGGCCCAGCACCGGCTGCGACAGGCTGGCCGCCCGCTGCAGCAGCGGCTGGTCTGTCACGCGTAAATCCTGCCGGAACCAGACCACGGTAATCATTGCGGCCTCCCCTCACGGCGACAGCGTTCACTGCAGTACACTACCTGCTCCCAGTGCCGCGCCCATTTGCGACGCCAACTGAAAGGTCGCTGGCAGACCGGGCAGGTTTTCTCCGGCAACGCTGCCTTGTTGCCCTTCCAGCCGCGGCTCACAGAGCCTCCGGGTCTGCCAGCAACTGCTCTGCGCGATCCAGCATGGCGTTCACCTTGGCAGGATCCATGCGATCCAGGTTGCGATAGATCATCCGCATGCGGTGGTTATGCTGGAACTGGCCGCGATGACGATGAATGAAATGCCAGTAGAGGGAGTTGAACGGGCAGCTGTCCGATTCGCTGGCGGTCTTGACGTTGTACTGGCAGTGCTTGCAATAGTCGGACATGCGATTGATGTAACTGCCGGACGCTGCGTAGGGTTTGCTACCCAGATAACCGCCATCCGCATGCATCACCATTCCCAGGGTGTTGGGCAACTCCACCCAGTCGTAGGCATCCGCATACACCTCCAGGTACCACTGACAAATGGCCTCCGGCAGCACCCCCAGCAGCAGGGCAAAATTGCCGGTGACCATCAGCCTCTGGATGTGATGGGCATAGGCATGGTCCAGGGTGTTGCGCAGTGATTCCGACATGCAGTGCATGCGCGTGTCGCCGCTCCAGTAATAACCGGGCAGTGGACGCTGATTGTTGAGCCGGTTTTCTGCGGCGTAATCCGGCATCAGCAGCCAGTAGATTCCCCGCACATATTCCCGCCAGCCCAGTATCTGGCGAATAAACCCCTCCACCGCATTGAGCGGCGCCAGGCCATCCCACCAGGCCTGCTCGGCGGCCTGGCAGACCGCCAGCGGGTCCAGCAGGCCAATGTTCAGATACGGCGACAGCAGGCTGTGGAACAGGGTGTCTTCCCCGGTGACCATGGCATCCTGGAAATCACCGAAGTGCGGCAGGCGCTGTTGGATAAAGTGCGCCAGCGCCTGTTGCGCCTGGGCGGCGGTGGTGCCCCAGCGAAAATCCGTCAGGTTGCCGAGGTGTTCCGGAAACGCCTGCTCCACCAGCGCCAGCACCTCCCTGTCGATGGCATCGCGGGGGAAGGAAAGGTCCACGGGCAAGGGGACCTCCCCCTTGTAGGCCTTGCGGTTGCTGGCATCGAAATTCCATTGGCCACCCACCGGTTCATCCCCTTCCATGAGCAGGCCGGTGTGGCGACGCATTTCCCGGTAGAAAAACTCCATGCGCAGCTGTTTCTTGCCACTGGCCCAGCGCTGGAAGAACGCCGGCGAGCAGAGAAACCGACTGTCCTGCAGGCAGGTGACCGGACAGGGCAACTGGCGGGGCCACTGCACCTCGATCTGCTGCTGCAAACGGTATTCGCCGCAGTGGGTCACCACCAGCTCTTCGGCGGATTCACAGACCGGCACCAGCACATCGAGCAGGCTGGTGTGGTCATGCTCGCCATAGGCAAGGTAGTCCAGTTGCCAGCCCGCCTCGCGCAGGTCCGCGGCAAAGTGGCGCATGGCACTGAAGATAAAGGCAATCTTCTGCTTGTGGTGACCCACGTAGGTGGCCTCGGCGGGCACCTCCGCCATCACCAGCCGGTCGCGGGTTTTGTCCAGCGCCTGCAACGTGGGCAGGGACAGGCTGAGCTGGTCACCCAGAATGATTCCGACTTTCACGACCTCTCCCGCAACATCTGAAAGCTCAAGAATGCCGTGATGGGAGTGGCCGCCGGGTGAAGGAACCCGGCCCGGGTCAATCTGTCCCACCCGGTAAGGACAGACAGGGAGAAAACCCATGGTGCGAATCGTATTGATGGCTGCCAGTCTGCTGGTCGGCATGGTCCATGCCGAAGGTTACGACTACATCCGTGGTGATGATGTTTATGAGGAGGACTATCACTACGGGATAGATTATGACGGCCTGAGCAGTGTGCCGCAGACCCGGCTTGGCGGCAGCAGCAGTGGCGATGATGCCGGCGGGCGGCTCAAGCAACAGGCCCGGGACCTGCAGAAAGAGACCACCCAGCCCTCCATGACGCGGGAGCTGGAAAAGTGGCAGCCGGATGACCGCCTGACACCGCCCACCCCGGTCGAGAAGCCATAAAGGATTGCTGGCGCCTTGCTCACAAGGTGCCAACGGCTTCTTCGCCGTATCAGGCGTCCCGATTGACCAGCCGCAGTTGCCGGTGGCGCGACAGGGACAACCCTTCAAGCTGCTCGAACAACAGAGACAGGGGCTGGGGCCGGCCAATGGCGTAGCCCTGCACGAAATCCACCCCCGCCTCCTGCAGCACCGGAATCATGGCGATGTCCTCCACGTACTCCGCCACGGTTTTCACCCCGAGCCGATGCGCCACCTCGCTGATGGATTCAACGATGGTGCGGTCAACGCTGGAATACAGCAGGTTGCGGACGAAACTGCCGTCGATCTTGATGAAATCCACCTGGAAGTGCTTGAGGTAATTGAAGGAACTGAAACCACTGCCAAAGTCATCCAGGGCCACCTTGCTGCCCTTCTCACGAATCCGCGCCAGTAATTCGCTGGCACTGGAAAGCTGGTTGACCACGGTGGTTTCGGTGATCTCGAAGGTCAGCCGCTCCGGCGCCACCGTGCTGCGGTCGAGTAGCTCCTCCAGAAACGGGATAAAGGTGGGGTCATCCAGGGAAGTGGCTGACAGATTCACCGCCAGATGCAAATTGGGCAGCGCAGCCAGCTCGTCACTGAGCGTCACCAGCAGCTGGGTGAGCACCCAACGGTCGATGTGCGTCATCATCTGGTAACGCTCTGCCGCCGGGATAAAGGCCCCCGGGTTGAGAATGTCGCCGTTGCGATCGCGCAGGCGCAGGAGAATCTCATAATGAGAGGCAGCGGTTTCGCCCCCGATGGGACGGATTTCCTGGGCATAGAGCAGAAAACGGTCTGACTCCAGGGACTCGCGCAGCCCGGCGGCCATCTGCAGCTCCAGGTGCCGGCGAGAGGCCTCACTGTCATCCGGGGTGTACACGGATACCTGGTTACGACCCCGGTGTTTGGCCGCATAGCAGGCCACATCCGCCCGGCTCATGGCCTCTTCCACGCTGATCAGGTTGCCGTCCAGTTGCACCAGCCCCACGCTGGCACCGATATCGTAGAGAGAATCCTTCCAGGCAAAGCGGATCTCACCCAGGGCGGCAATCAAGCGTTCGGCAATCTGGACCGCCCGGTCTGCCGGGCAGTTGTGCAGCAGCAGGCCAAACTCGTCGCCCCCCAGCCGGGCCACCACATCCTCATCCCGTATCTGCCGGCCAATCACCCGGGCGCACTCTCGCAACAGGGCATCGCCGGCCACATGGCCGGCGGTGTCGTTGACGACCTTGAAGCGGTCCAGATCGATAAAGCACAGGACGCTCTGTTCCACCCCCCCTTCATCCAGGGTCTGTTGCAGGGTGTTTTCGAATTCCCGCCGGTTAGTCAGGCCGGTAAGGGCGTCATGGGTGGCGTGGTAACGGAGCTTTTTCTGCATGGCCCGGCGGGCGCTCACATCACGGAACACCATCACCGCGCCTTTCACTTCGCCGTCGCCGGTTTTCACCGGGGCCGCGGAGTCCTGGATTTCATAGCGGCTGCCATCGCGGCTCAGCAGAAAGCAATCCTCGCGCAGAAAGCACATGTCACCGCCGCGCAGGGCCACGGCGATGGGGTTGGTCCGCGTCGGTCGCCCCTCTTCATCGGTGAGCTGCAACACGGTATCCACGGGAGCCCCTTCCGCCTCCCTTTCCCGCCAGCCGGTAAGCGATTCCGCCACCGGGTTCATGAAGGTAATCCGCCCATCATGATCCGTGGCAATGACCCCATCGGCGATGGAATTCAGGGTCACCCGCAGGCTTTCCTTTTCATGGGCCAGGGAATGTTGCATGGCCCGTTCGGCGGTCACATCCCAGTTGGTGCCCACCATCAGCGGGATTTTGTCCGGGCCGATCAGGGTGGTTTCCGCCCGGGCGCGGATATAACGTTCTTCCCCGGCAGGGGTGAGGATGCGAAATTCGCCGTCCAGCTCGCCCGGGGCCTGCATCACCTGTTGCAGCCGGGGGCGCAGCAGGGCCAGATCATCCGGATGAATGCGGTCGTACCAGATTTTCAGGGTGCCATCCCCCTCCTGCCCGGGTTTGACGCCATACATCTCGTAGATGCGCTCATCCCAGTCCAGTCGGCCGGTGACGGTGTTGTACTGCCATATGCCCACACCGCCGGCGGAAAGAGCCAGTTGCAGCTGACGACGGCTTTCAGCCAGGGCATGCTCCGCCTCTTTGGCGGCCTGGATATCCTCGCATTGAACGATCAGATAGCGAACACGCCCGTCCTCTGATACTCCGGCAATAGACAGGCGAACCCAGACCAGCTCACCGGTCCGGGTGATATAGCGCTTTTCCAGCCGCAGGCTGTCGACCCGGCCGGACAGCAACGATCCCAGTTGCTGCAGATCATTCTGCAGGTCATCCGGATAGATCAACTGCTGGAAAGAGCTCTGCAGCAGTTCCTCCTCCCGATATCCGCTCAGCTGGCAAAGCGCCCGGTTTACCGCCAACCAGCGGCCATCCGGCCCCATCAACGCCATGGGAATGGCCGAATGCTCCATGGTCAGACGGTAGCGTTTTTCCCGTGCCGCCAGCACAGTTCGGGCGGCCCGCTCGCGGCGGAATAAAATGGCCACCAGGGCCAGCACCCCCATGGCTGCCCCAATCAGCAAAGCCTGCATGGTTCACGTCCGTTGTCGGTTATTGTTATCCCCTGCTCACTTTTTGAACTGGCCACTACGGACTTGCCAGCATCACCTGACAAAGCCGGAACTTTCACCGACAATTGGGTGACTATCAGTGAGCCTCTGACCCGAACATTTGTCCGGCTTGCTACTTGCTGGCCCGCTAAGGAGTATCGCCGACCCGGCTTTGCAGACCATGACGCTCCGCTACCGCGCCCTACAATGCCTGGCCCTGCTGTTCGTGGCCTTTGCCCTGTCCCAGCTCTGGTATCTGGGACAGGTCCTGCGCCTGCAGCACCACAACCCGCAAGGCAGTGCCTATATGGAGCGGGCCAAGGCCCAGGGGCAGGTACAGCAATACTGGCGGGACTACGACCAGATCAGCGATTACCTGAAGCGCTCGGTACTGATTTCCGAGGATGCCCAGTTCACCAGCCACAGCGGCTTTGACTGGCAGGGCATCCGTTACGCCCTGCAACGCAATCTGGAAGCCGGCAAGCCGGTGGCAGGCGGCTCCACCATCACCCAGCAGCTTGCCAAGAATCTGTATCTCTCCGGCAAGCGCAGCTATGTGCGCAAGGTTCAGGAAGCCCTGATCGCCATGATGCTGGAAATGGGCCTGAGCAAACGCCGCATTCTGGAGCTCTATCTGAATGTGGCCCAGTGGGGCCACCAGATATACGGAGCGGAAGCCGCTGCCCGACATTATTTTCAGGTCAGCGCCGCCGACCTGAGCATGGTCCAGGCAGCACAACTGGCAGCCATGCTGCCGCGCCCCAACTACTACGATTTCAAGGGCCCCACCGATTACGTCCAACAACGGGCCCAATGGATTCAGGAGCAAATGGCGATAGTGCGCATTCCCGACCCGGGCAATCTGCCACTGCCCCCCGCCTCAGACCCGGAACACCGCCAAGGAACCTCGCAATGAAGCAGTTTGCAGTACTTTGTCTGACCAGCCTGACCCTGCTGGCTTGCAGCGACAACGACAGCACTCCGGTCTCACCGCCGGCCACCCAGGAAACCGGCAATCCGCTGGTGGGGGCCTGGCAAAACGGTGAACAGATACTGGTGCTGGAAGAAAACGGTGACTTTTATCTTCCCGCCGACGAGCAACGCCAGGGCCTGACCTGGGAAAACAACGATGGCACCTTCACCTTCCGCTATCTGGATAACAGTCGACTGGCCGTAGAGACCCAGAGTGCCAGCGGCGAACAGCAACAGAATACTCTCAGCCTGACCTCATCCACTCCTTCCAGCGAAGAGCAGGATCCCGATGCCCTCCCCCTGTTCAGCGGTGACTACCAACGGGCCAACAACGCTGTGGGCCACCTGAGTGGCAAGGTGGAACTGCCTGTGGAGAGCGAGCTCCCCGACAAGGCCGTGCTGACCGTGTCCCTGCTCTCCAGCGACAACAACACCGTGATCCGTCGGCTGATGCCCCTTACCAGCGACGCAGACAGCGTGCCTTTTCGCCTCTATTACCCGGCCACCGCAGTGAACGCGAACAACACCTATCAGGTGAGCAGTCAGATCCTCTCCGATGGCGGCCTGTTCTTCCAGTCGGAGCCCACCCCCCTGACCGTTAACCAGAACCAGTTTGCGGATATCACCCTGCCGCTCAGTGCGGTGATGACCGCCAGCGAAACCCTGCGCGGCGCTCTGGTATACCAGTACGGCACCACCAGCCTGATGCTCTGCAATACCGATCGCCGCCTGCAGCTGGCTGGCCCCCAACGCGAGGACCTGATCGACGCCTACCGGGCTGCCCGCAACTACCCCCTGCAACCCCGCGTGGTCACTGTCAGCGGCCTGCTACGCAAGGTGCCCGGCGAACAGGAAGACAGCACCCAGAATGGCATCATTGTGGAAAGCTTTTCCCTGGAAAGCCGCAATGACAACTGCCGCCTGCCCGGCGCAGATCTGATCAACACCCGCTGGCAGCTCAGCGCTCTGGGTAACGAGATCCTGGACCCGGCCTCGCAGCAAGCGCCCTATCTGACCCTGGACAGCGAAGGCAAGGTCCGCGGCCATGCCGGCTGCAATGGTCTCAACGGGAGCTACCAGCACGACGACGACAGCCTGTCCTTCGGCGCCATTGCCACCACCCGCAAGGCGTGTCCTGACATGGAGGGAGAGCAGGCCTTCCTGCAGGCCCTGAAAGCCTCCCGCCAGTTCCGTATCGACGGCGAGTTGCTCACCCTGTTCGATGCCAACAACCAGCCCCTGGCCGGGTTCCAGGCCATCGCACTGTAACCGCCCGCTGGCGTGTCGGAGGGAACGATCATGCGTGTCCATTACCTGTCCCATGTGCCTTTCGAGCAACTGGGCGCCATGGAAACCTGGTTCCGGGAGCGTGACGTCAGTATCAGCCGGTCACTGCTGTTTCAGGGTGACCCACTCCCTGACATCAGCGAGTTTGACGCACTGGTCGTCATGGGCGGCCCCATGGGAGCGGATGATGATTGCGACCATACCTGGATGGCGCCGGAAAAGGCCCTGATCCGCCACAGCATCGCCGCGGGCAAGAAAGTGCTGGGAATCTGTCTGGGCGCGCAACTGATAGCGCGCGTGCTGGGCGCCCCGGTAACCGCCAACCCGGACAAGGAAATCGGCTGGTTTCCGGTCTACCCCACCAGCGCCGGCCAGTCTGACAGCATCGGCAAACTGTTTGCCGGTGCCCCGCCGGTGCTGCACTGGCACGGCGACACCTTTGCCATTCCTGACGGCGCCGTACACCTGCTGGAAAGCAAAGGCTGCGCCAATCAGGCATTTCGTTACGGGGATAACGTGCTGGGCTTGCAGTTTCACCTGGAGCTGCAGACCGACAATGCCGCCGCCCTGTGCGATGCCTGCCCGGAGGATCTGGCCGACGGCCCCTGGGTGGAACCCCGCGCCAGCATGCTGGCGGACGGACAACGGTTTGAGGATGCCCGACAGTTGCTGGGGCGGGTGTTGAACGCCTTTCTGGGCTAGGCCGCCAAGTCTCACTAACCGCCCACCGTTGAAGCCTTGCTTGCAAGGCGAACGCCACAGGTTGGCACCATTCGCCTTGCAAGCAAGGCTCCACCGGCATTGGAAGCCGCACCCCAACCCGGAGCGCGCCCTCTTCGCTTTCAGCTCACTCGACGCGAGCCCGCGCCGCTGTTAACTATTCACCAGTAACTGTTCACTGCCTTCCTGCACCCTGCCCACAGCCGACAGGATCGCCTGCAAGGCAGCCGCAGTGGTATCCGCCGCGGTGGCCACGGCACTCTGCACCGTGTCCCCCACCTGCACCCGCACACAGGCCATGGCGTTGGCTTCGGTGTTGTCACCCAATGAATACTCATCGAAGGACACTACCTTCACCTCGCCACCGATACGCCGGTTGAGCGCATCCACCAATGCCGACATGGCCCCATCTCCGCGGCCGGACAACAGGGTCACCGGCTGGCTGGCATCGCCAATGCTGATCTGGGCCTGCACCTGGTCGTTGCTGCGGTTCAGGTCATAGGAGCGCAACATCCACCCCATGGGCACGTTCAGGTAATCACTGTTGAAGCGACGATGTACCCGCTCGCTGGTGATCTCGCCCCCGTCTTCCTCCGCATCTTTCTGCACCACCCCGGCCAGTTCCTGCTGCAACCAGCGCGGCAGGTCGATACCGAAATCCCGCTCCAGCACGTGGGCGACACCGCCCTTGCCGGACTGGGAATTGATCCGCACCACTTCCTCGTAGCGACGGCCCACATCCGCCGGGTCGATGGGCAGATAGGCCACCTGCCAGATATCGCCTTCCTGGTAGCGGGCCAGGCACTTGCGGATAGCATCCTGATGACTGCCGGAGAAAGCGCTGAAGACCAGATCGCCCGCATAGGGATGGCGCGGGTGGGTCTGGATATCCGTGATCTCCTCCACCAGGGCAACAATCTCCTTCATCCGCGAAAAGTCGATTTGCGGATCGATGCCCTGGCTATACAGGTTCATCCCGGCGGTGACCAGATCCATGTTGCCGGTCCGTTCGCCGTTGCCCAGCAAGGTGCCTTCCACTCGATCCGCACCGGCCATGACAGCCATTTCCGCCGCCGCCACACCACAGCCTCGGTCATCGTGGGTATGCACGCTGATGATCACGTGCTCACGATGCTGAATGTTCTCATGTATAAGCTCTACCTGGTCGGCAAACACATTGGGCGTGCTCACCTCCACCGTGGCCGGCAAGTTGATGATCACCCGCTGACCCTGGTCCGGGCGCCATACCGCATTCACCGCATCGATCACTTCGATGGCGAAATCGGTTTCCGTGGCACTGAAGGTTTCCGGGGAATACTGGAAGCTCCAGTGGGTTTCCGGCTGCTTCTCGGCACAGGCTTTCACCCAGCCGGCAGCGCGCTCGGCAATGGCCTTGCAGCCGGCCTTGTCCACATTGAACACCTGCTCGCGGAAGGTGGGCGAGGTGGCATTGTAGATATGCACGATGGCATTTTTTGCGCCCTTGAGTGACTCAAAGGTACGGGCAATCAATTCTTCCCGGGCCTGGGTGAGCACCTGAATGTGCACGTCATCCGGCACCAGGTCTTCCTCAATCAGGGCCCGGCAAAAATCAAAATCAATCTGGCTGGCCGAGGGGAAGCCCACCTCGATTTCCTTGAAACCCAGCTCCACCAGCATCTGGAAGAAGCGGCGCTTCTGCGCCACGGACATGGGCTTGATCAGCGCCTGGTTGCCATCACGCAGATCCACCGCCGCCCACAGCGGCGCTTTCTCGATACGCTGACTGGGCCAGCGACGGTCGGGTTTGTCGATGACCGGAAAGGGCTGGTATTTGCGATGATCAAAGCTCATGTCGAATCCTCAAACGAAAAAGGGGCATGGCCTGCCCCCCGGGTGAACTCCTAATCCAATCCGAAGGGTGTCGGCAGGATTGAACTAACAACTCGTTGTCTGTGATCTCGGGTATCGATCAGCGCGCCGGTAGGCACGGATGGCAGCGAAGAGTGGCGGCCCGCTTTTGACGGTTCGCATCATCGCCCCACGAGAGATACTTTACGGCAGCAAACCGGCAATGTGCTTGCTTTTTTCACCCATAATCGGCTTTATTGGCAATTATATTGCGCAAAAAATGCAAAACAGGACGGATATAATCATGAGCAAGCAGGCATTGGCAAAACTGGACCGCACCGACCTGCGCATCCTGGAAGCGCTGCAGCACAACGGCGGGCTGACCAACCAGCAGCTGGCGGAAACCGTGGGGCTGTCCCCTTCCCCCTGTTCCCGGCGGGTACAGAAGCTGGAAGCTGCTGGCATTATTCTCAAGAGAGAGACCGTGCTGGACGCACGCAAACTGGGCTTGGACCTGACCGTGATCATCCAGATCAGCATGGACCGCCATACCCCGGAACGCTTTGCGAATTTTGAGGAAAAGGTCGCCAGTTACCCGGAAGTGCAGCAGTGCTACCTGGTCACCGGCCAGGAGGCCGACTATCTACTGAAAGTGGTGGTGCCGGATATTGATGGCTACCAGCATTTCCTGCTCAACAAGATCACCCGCATCGAAGGGGTCAGTGGTGTGCATTCCAGCTTTGTCATGCGGCGGGTGGTGGATACGGCGGCGTTGCCGTTGAATTATGTTGAAACGTAGCTCTCGCACTCGCAAACCATGGTTCCCTTGTAGTAGCACCTCTCTCTGTGCTCTGCGAGTATGAGGTGCGAACAAGACGTGATGCAAAGAACCAGCATGAAACGGCAGCACGCCCAAGAATGAATTGCCATCGACATACCGCCTCCTTCGCCAAGGCTCGGATTCGCACCTCATACTCGCAGAGCACAGAGAGAGGTGCTCCTACCGTTGCTTCGTGGCCAGGCCGTTGTCATGCGTCAAGCGACGCGCCTACAGATAGCCCGGCCCAAACTGATATGCTGGCATCATCGACCGCGTTGAATTGCGAGACCATGAAAAACCTGCTGATCGTCGCCCACGCCCCCTCACCGAACACGCTGAAGCTCCGTGACGCTGCCGCCCGAGGCGCTGGTCATGAGGATATCGAGAACGTGTCCGTGACCGTAAAGGCACCGCTGGAAGCAGGGCCCGAGGATGTGATGGCCTGTGATGCCATCCTGCTCGGCACCACCGAAAACCTGGGCTACATGAGTGGCGCCCTGAAGGATTTTTTCGACCGCAGCTACTATCCGGTTCTGGAAGAAAAGCAGGGCCTGCCCTGCGCCCTCTATATCCGCGCCGGCCAGGACGGCACCGGCACTCGCCGGGCGGTGGAAAGCATCGTTACCGGCCTGCGCTGGAACTGGGTGCAGGACCCGATGGTGCTGCGCGGTGACTGGCAGGATGATTTCGAGCAACAAGCGGAAGAGTTGGGGATGTATCTGGCGGCAGGGCTGGATGCGGGAATTTTTTGAGTTCAAAGTTCAAAGTTGAAAAGCGCAGGCAGGATCATTGGTAACTCAACGGCCCGGCCCGCGCCCAAAGCAAGCGAAAAGCCGCCCCGTCCTTGTCGGCCAGCCCCGGAATCGCGGGCACGGAGGACAAACTCCCTGCCACGCCAATCCGCGTTTCAACTTTAAACTTTCAACTTGTAACTGCTTTTTACCCTTTGCTCTTGTTCACCATGGCCGCCAACACTGCCTTGGCCTCATCCCCCTGCAGCATCTCGCCAAACAGCGCCAGATCTTCCTCCAGCACATCCTGCAACGGCTTGCTGATCGCCTGGCGCATCAGGCGCTTGCTCTCTCGCAGGGCCCGGGGCGGTTTCTTTGCCAAGGTGGCCGCCCAGCCGCGAGCGGTGGCTTGCAGTTCGTCACGGCTCACGACCTTGGCGATCAGGCCGGCCTCGAAGGCTTCCTGTGCCAGCATGGGCTCGCCCAGTAGCAACATGCGGGCAGCCCGCTGGTAGCCCAGCCAATCCGGCAACAGCTTGGCAGAACCGGCTTCCGGCACCGCGCCAAGATCCGCAAAGGGCGTAATAAACTTGGCATCTTCGGATGCCACCACCATATCCATGTGCAGCAACATGGTGGTGCCGACCCCCACCGCATTACCCTGCACAGCGGCCATCACCACTTTCGGGAAGGCATAGATGGCCTTGATGAAATTGGCTGCCTCGCCCACTTCACCGGGCTTGGCATTGAGGAAGTCCACCAGGTCGTTACCGGCGCTGAAGGATTTGCCTTCGGCGGCAAACAGCACCACGCGGATATCGTCGCTTTCCTCTGCCACGTTCAGCAGGGCAATCAGATCCCGGTACATGGCGCCGGTGAGGGCGTTCAGTTTGTCCGGGCGGTTCAGGGTAATTTCCATCACCGATTCGGTGTGAGTCACCAGAATCAGATCACTTTCCAGTGTCGGCAAGATCACGACAGCTCTCCCAATCATTATTTGTCGGGCAAGGCTAGCCGCCCGCACCGTCCATGCCAAGGACGAATCCCGACAAAGGGTATTGACCGGCTGGTCAAAGCACCTTAAAAAAGCGCACCTCTTCTGAGATCGTCTCCGTGAAACTGATCACTTTCGATCCTTTCCGCACCCTGGGTCTGCCCGGCGTGCGGTATATCAAGCCGGAACACATGAACCAGCATCGCGACGCCTTGGCGGAAGCGGACTGGTTGCTGTTCCCTGGCTACTGGCAGATCAACAGCCTGCATTACGTGCTCAAGCGGCCGATCTTCCCCAGCCTGAGTAGCTACCACCTCGGTCATGACAAGGTGGAGATGACCCGCGCCCTGCAGACTGCCTGCCCGGAGCATGTGCCGGAGACGCTGATTCTGGCATCCGACAAGTACGGCATTGCCCAGGTCCTGGACCAGTGGCGTTTTCCGTTTGTGGCCAAGTCGGTCCGGTCCAGCCAGGGCATGGGGGTCTATCTCATCGAGAACCGTCAGCAACTACTGGACTACGCTGAGCGAGAATCCGTGCTGTATATCCAGAAGCTGCTACCGATCGTACGCGACCTTCGTGTGGTGGTGGTCGGCGAACAAGTGGTGGCCAGCTACTGGCGTGAGGGAGTGGGCTTCCTGAATAACGTGAGCCAGGGAGGGCGTGTACGCACCGACCTGACAGTGCCGGACAATGCGATTTCACTGGTGGAAGGCATGGCTCGCTATCTGGGCATCAACCATGCCGGGTTCGACGTGGCCATGGTGGATGGCCACCCCTACATCCTGGAATTCAATCGCCTGTTCGGCAATACCGGTATCCCGGATCTCAACCAGCGGGTGCAGCGTGCCATGAGCCACTACCTGCTGGGGGATCCGTCTTCGCCGCCCTCTTCGGACAACAAGGTCTCCGCCTGAGTCCGAAGCAGGTTCTGGTAGCGGTGGGCCAGCTGTTCCACCGGCTGTAATCGCACCTTGTGGTCACCGGCGGTGACCACCTGGGCCTTCTCGGGTTGATACAGGGCTTTCACATCCAGCTCGGTGGCGGCCAACTGCCCTTCCGGGACATTGAGCCGACCAGGCACCCCGGCCACACACAGGGACCAGGCTTCCTGCTGGTCTCCATCAGTGGTCACCAGCGCCTTGAACTCCAGTGCCGGCTTGCCCTGCTGCTTGCGCAACGGGGCCAGCAGGCGCACCACCCGCAGAAACAGAAGACCGGCACAGAGTGCCGAAAAGGCACAACGAGACGCCGGCTCCTGGTAGAAAAACAGCCCGGCCTGGTCCCCCACCTTCTGGCCAACCCGGCCACCGTAGATACCTGCCACCTTGTCGAGAATCCGCTGATAATCCGCCAGCACCTCGACCATGGCCGCCTGGGTATATCGCTGACGAATGTGTTCGAAATTGACGATGCTCAGGCGCAGCTGGGCCAGCGGCTCAGCCCCTTCCGGCAGGGGCTCGGTCAGTGCCTGTCTTGATGCCGGCGTGGCCAGCGGAGACGGTGCCGGCGGCTCTGCCGGAGCCGCTTCTGCAGGTTCCGGCGGCGCTGGCACCAGGCGTTGCTGGATCAGCGCTGCCGCCACTCGCAACAGCAACAGACACAATACCGCCAGCACAAATCCGGCCTCCAGGCGCTGGCGCGGCAGGGCACTGGTATCCCCCAGCAAGGTCAGCGTGCCTGCGAGCTCACCATCGGGCAGCGCCACCGGCACCGAGATAACCAGATCGGAACGAGACACCCCGGTCAGACCCACCTGGATATCGGCCGCATCCTGAAAGCGCACACCGGCCACCGGGGCCAGCTGCACGGTTTCCCGGCCGATCAGGTTAATGCTGATGGAATCGTCGCTGGCCAGGGCCTCGGCCGCCCGGCGGGCGGTCTGCTCGGCCAGCGCCTGCAGCTGTATCTTGCGCTCCTGCTCCAGACGCGCGGAGAAGTGCTCAAGAAAATAGACACCGACCACCAGCATGGCCAGCAGCATCAGGATCAGCTCGCGCAGCAGGCTGCGCTGTTGCCGAATCCATGGCCGCCATTGTTCCCACAGGGTCATAGAGTTGCATTCCGTAGTATTGCGCTCGCGCGCAGTATAGCGTGACAAACCAACAGGGCGTTGACCGAATCGGCGAACCTTAGCAGCGATGGTGCATCAGCGGACGATTGGCAATGTAAAACATCGCCAATTCCTGATCCCCCAAGACACTGCCGCATGCGGTACCATTTCTGCTACCCTTACGCGGTTTTCGCGGGAGCCACAGCTTCCGCGCTCCGCTTGTCCAGACTTGCCCCCGGGAGCCCATGCGTGCGCGAGATCATTCTGATTCAGGTATCCGGCAGTGACCGCCCCGGTCTGACCGCCGCTTTCACCCGGATTCTGGCCCGTTATCGGCTCAATATCCTGGATATCGGCCAGGCCGTGATCCACGACACCCTGTCGCTGGGTATCCTGGTGGAAACTCCTCCGGACGCGGAATCCTCAGCGGTGCTCAAGGATCTGTTATTTGAAGCCCACAAGCTGAACATCAATGTGCGCTTCCGTCCCATCGATGAGGACCGCTATGAAGAATGGGTGGCCGGCCAGGGCAAGGACCGGCACATTATCACCCTGTTGGCGCGCAAGATTACCGCTGAGCAACTGTCCGACGTGACCGCCACGGTGGCAGACAACGGCCTCAACATCGACAGCATCGCCCGCCTCTCCGGCCGGGTGCATCTGGAGGGAGAATCCCTCAACGAGGACAGCCGCGCCTGTATCGAGATATCCGTGCGCGGAGAACCGAAGGACGGCGAAGCCATGCGTGCAGCCTTCCTCAACATTGCCAACGAACGCAACCTGGACATCGCCTTCCAGCGGGACAGCGCCTTCCGCCGCAACCGGCGTCTGGTGGTGTTTGATATGGATTCCACCCTGATCCGTTCCGAAGTGATCGACGAGCTGGCCATGGAGGCCGGGGTGGGCGAAGAAGTGGCGGAAATCACCGAGCGCGCCATGCGCGGCGAACTGGATTTCAATGAGAGCTTCAAGGCCCGGGTGGCCCTGCTCAAGGGGCTGGATGAAGGCGCCCTGGAGCGGGTACGCGAACGCATCCAGCTCACCGAAGGGGCGCAACGGCTGATCAGCACCCTGCGCGCCCTGGGCTACCGCACGGCCATCCTGTCCGGCGGTTTCACCTGGTTCGGGCAATGGCTGCAACAGTTGCTGGGCATCGACTATGTCTACGCCAACGAGCTGGAAATCGAGAACGGCCAGGTCACTGGCCGGGTGGTCGGCCAGATCGTCAATGGCCAGCGCAAAGCCGACCTGCTCAAGCAGATCGCCACCCAGGAAGGCATCAGCCTGGAACAGGTGATCGCCGTGGGCGACGGCGCCAACGACCTGCCCATGCTCGGCGAAGCCGGCCTGGGCATCGCCTTCCGCGCCAAACCCCTGGTAAAACAAAACGCCGAACAGGCCATCTCGACCCTGGGCCTGGACGGGATTCTCTATCTGATCGGGGTCAGGGACAAGGACCAGGCGGAGCTGCTTAAGAGCAATTAATAGTTAATAATGAATAATTAATAATTCGCGGTTTTGGTCTGTCTTTCCTGAAACGCAAGA
>NZ_LWEJ01000116.1:0-203 GCF_001635525.1 Alcanivorax sp. HI0007 | reverse complement strand
TCAGATGCAGCATCGAGACTGGTTCGTGCTGCCACCCGCCCAGGCCTGGTTCTATCGCCGCCATCATCCGGAGTATCGGCCCTTGCCGTCCTGGCGGGCGGACTGTGTGGCCGGCGCCCGCGCCATGCAAACCGAGCCGCCCATGGCACTGGTCTACCCCCATGCTGGCACCGCTATCTACATTCCTGTGGAGCTGAATGGTC
>NZ_LWEJ01000115.1:0-243 GCF_001635525.1 Alcanivorax sp. HI0007 | reverse complement strand
GAACGCCTTTGCTGAATCACGCTGCTTGGTGCCCTGCTCTGGCTGGTACGAATGGCGGGATGAAGGCGGCCCCAGAAAGGAGAAGTATCACTTCGCAGCGGCGGACGGGAATCCGCTGCTGATGGGAGGGATTCTCTTCCCAGGGGAAGAAGGGCCGAAGCTGGTCACCCTGACCATCACCCCAAACCAAGCATGCGCCGAATACCACCACCGCATGCCCCAGTTCGTGCCGCATCAGCACCT